>CALVXN010000001.1 GCA_944371315.1 uncultured Bacilli bacterium
CTATACAAAATATTCACCTTCTAACAAAAAGATTATATAATATTTTGAGCTATTTTGTCAATATATCACGATTCTTAGCTACCTTATTTAATTTCCTTTTTTTTCCTTTTTTATCTATAAAATAAGTATTCATATTAGCCCATTCTATCTTTTGTAACATTTCATTAATAATATAATCTAAACGCATTTTATTCACCAAAACTATTTTATAAAAAATATTTATTTCTTGCATTAATTTCGACAAAAGAATACATAAAAAGATTAATTGTCATTAATTTAACTGTCAAAAAAGCACTTATAATACATTACTCTATATTTATGTGATATAATTATATAGGTGATTTATTTTGTTATATCCAAATAACATTAAAAAAAGTTATTCTAAAACAATTGATTACAGTAATCGAGGTATGGATTTAGAATATTTAATAGAACAAGCAAATGAATATTATATAGAAAATGATATAGCATATATATACAAAAAACCCACCCCAATTGGAGTTGTAAAAGTTATATATGAAAATGGTGGAAAAAGAATCCATGATGGATATTATAAAACCCCATCTACTTTAGACTTTAATGGATTATATAAAGGTTTTTATATAGAATTTGATGCAAAAGTAACGCAAAATAAAACATCATTTCCTCTAAGCAATGTTCATCCTCATCAAATAAATCACATAAGAAATATTAATAAACATGGTGGCATAGTTTTTTTAATAATAATGATGAACTCAAAATATTTTTTATTAAATGGTAAAGATTTTTTGGATTTTATTGAAAAAGAAACTAGAAAAAGTATTCCTTTTGAATATTTATTAAAAAATGCACATGAAATAAAATTAAGCTTAAAAGGCTTAGATTATATAAAAATAGTTGATCAATTAATTGGAGGTTGATAAAATGAAAAAAATAAGACTAGGAAAAATAAAAATTAAAAAGAATGAAAAAATAAAGAAAAAACAAACAACAGATAAAACAAATAAAAAGATCAATATAAAATCAATAATATTATCAATAATTCTTATTGGTGGCATTGCAGTAATTTCAATAATGTTAATATTTGCATTATATATTATTGTAACATCTCCTGACTTTGATAAAGACAAATTATATTCTAAAGAATCAACCGTATTATATTATAAAGATGGAGTAACAGAACTTGCAAGACTTGGAGCGGAAGACAGAGTTTTAGTATCATATGATGAATTACCACAAGTTTTAATTGATGCTTTAATAGCTACCGAAGATTCAAGATTTTTTCAACATAAAGGTATGGATGTCGCTAGATTTATAAAAGCATCTTTTGGACAGTTACTAGGAAATAGTAGTGCCGGAGGTGCATCAACATTAACAATGCAACTTGTTAAACAAGTTTATACCAATGACAAAGACGAAGGCATTGAAGGAATTATACGTAAATTTACAGATATATATATGGCTATATTTAAAATAGAAAGTAATTATACCAAAGAAGAAATTATTGAATTTTATGTAAATAGCCAATGGTTAGGAAATAATGGAAGTAATAATACATCTGGAATATATGGCGTTGAACAAGCTAGTCAATACTATTTTAGTAAATCAGTTTCAGATTTAACTTTAGCTGAAGCATCAATTATAGCAGGAATGTTTCAAAATCCAGCAATAATTAATCCTTATACGAATCCAGAAAAAGTTAGAGATAGACAAGAAATAGTATTAAAACTAATGGTTCAACATGGATATATAGACGAAGAAACAAAGGAAGCTGTATTAAGTATTCCAGTAGAATCACTACTAGCTGAAAATGAAAATAATAATGGATCTAACCAAGCAGTAATAGATTATGTAAGAAATGAAGTTACCGAAAGAACAGGAATGAATCCATTTTATGTTCCAATGAAAATAGTAACAACAATAGATCCAGAAGTTCAAAGTGTATTAAACCAATTAGAAAATGAAGAAATATATGAATTTCCAAATGAAACTTTACAAGAAGGAATGGCAATAACAAGCACGACAGATGGTTCGATAGTTGCATTATCTGGAGGAAGAAATTACACCGCCAAAGGAAACAACAGAGCAACAGTTATAAGACAACCTGGTTCAACAGCAAAAATACTATTTGATTACGGCCCATACATAGAATATTTAAATGGATCACCAGGAACCTTATTTTTAGATGAAGAATCATCATATAGTAATGGAACATCAATCAAAAATGCAGATGGCAAATATATGGGACTAATTACAATGAGAACAGCATTGATTGAGTCAAGAAATATTCCCGCATTAAAAGCATTTCAAGCTGTATATAAAGAAAATCCAGATTACATCATTGATTTTGTTCATAGTTTAGGAATAGACTACGGAGCAGATTTATATGAATCAGCCTCAATTGGTGGTTTTGAAGGAATAAGCCCTATTCAAATGAGTGCAGCTTATGCAGCTTTTGGTAGAGGTGGATATTATATCGAACCATACTCATATACAAAATTAGAAATTATTGAAACCGGTGAAATAATAGAATACAAATACGAAAAAGAAAAAGTAATGAGTGAAGAAACAGCATATATGATTACTGATATGCTAGTATCAGCTGCTGAAAATGGTGTTGGTGGCGTTTCAGTAAGTGGAACAACAATAGCAGCAAAATCAGGAACATCAAATGTAGATAGAAATTGGGCAGAACAAAATGGAATTCCAACATCAGCTACAAGAGATTCATGGAACGTTACCTACTCTCCTGAATATTCTATAGCATTATGGTTAGGATATGATAAAACTACTAAAGAAGATTATTTAACAGTAAGTGTTGGTAATAAAGCTAGAAAAGCGATAATGAAAGCTGTAGGGTCAAAAGTATATTCTAAAAACAAAACATTCTCAAAACCAAGTGGAGTTATTGAAGTAGAAATAGAAAAAGAAACTATTCCACTTCAATTGGTTAGTGAATGGACTCCAGAAAATTTAAGATCTATAGAATTATTTAAGGAAGGAACAGAGCCTACTGAAATATCTACAAGATTTGCTAAATTAGATGCACCAACAAATGGTAAATATACATTTAATGGAACAACAGTTAACTTAACATGGACAGGAATAAAAACTCCAGAAGCAATTGATACATCAAATTTACAAACATATTTCAATACATACTTTGATAATCATGCAAGTAAATATTATGAACAAAGACTAAATTACAATAATAGTTACGTTGGTAAATTAGGTTATCAAATATTTAAAAAAGAAAGTAATGGTAATTTAACATTTATTGGATCTACTGAAAATACAAATTATTCATTTAATATTAATCCCACAGATTCCGGAACAGTTACTTATGTAGTAAAATCAGCATATACATTATTTACAAGCAATATGAGTGATGGATTAGAAATAAAAGTAAATTTAGGAATGGATTCCAATGTTGGAGACATTGTAGAAGATAATACCGATGATACAAATAATACAACAGAAAAACCTAATAATAAACCTAATACAGGTTTAGAATAAAAAAATATAAGATTAAAATTTTCTTATATTTTTTTTATTTTCTATATTTTAATACTTTATTCTATATGGATCATTAAGTGAACCAGTGCCACTAACATAAGTAACTGGTGATTTTAAATAAAAAGTATATCTTTCATAATCCGACGTAAAAGCCTCCCCAACTAGATTTATACCACCACTTCCACCAATCGAATAAACCAAACTCAAGCTGTCATTAACATAGCTAAAAGTTAAATCATTTATTCCCATATTAACCCAACTTCCACTACTTAAATCATTCCAGTTATCATAAGGAAAAGTATAAAAATATTCACTAACATAAATTTTTCCCAATTGACCAGTCGAATAAGAATTTGAAGGAGCATTAATACCAAACTCATTATCATACCATTCTTTTGCAGTATAACAATTTGAATTATTTAATCCACCAATATACCATTTATGTTCAGAAACCATGTTATTATTGATTTCAAATTTTTCATCAGTTGGATAAACAGGCCCTTTTTCACTTAAATAACCCTCGATACGTAAACCATCCCAAGTTGGTCTCCCATCAACCTCTATATATTTATTTTTAGCAAATCCAATGTAAGAATTTAAAAGAAAAAATCCTCCATTAACAAGTGCATCTCCAAAATACGAATCAGTCTTATAATCGTACTTTATCAATTTAATTTCATCATCAAAAACTCCAATAATTCGATATAAATTATCAACAGAGCAACTTTCATCATTTGTATCAAAACATACATAATTATTTATAAAATTTTCTTTTACATATCCATCGGCAACAGCTTGCATAATTGCATCCCTGTAAGAATTAAAATGAATATTATTATTATATTTTAAAACATAATAATGATCTATTTGTAAATCAATACAACTTAAAATATCGTCATTAGCAACGCAATCCACATTTGCAATGTCAAATACAGTTGGATATAAACTAGAATAATCTGGGTTAATTTCAAAGTCTAATCCACTAAATCTATAAGAATAATCTTGAGCTCCATTTAAAAGATTTGAATCATGATAATACAAAAAATCATCAGTTGTATAACTTTTTGCAACACGACAAGCCAATGTATTACTATTAGTTTCGTTACATATATCAGCAAAAGTAGTTTCATATGCTTTAAGTGCAATTCCAGCATTAAAAACTTGATTCATAGTATTATTACTAGCGGATTCATCAACCCATAAATATAAATCATAATCTTTAACATTACTATTTAATAATCCCCAATTCATAATAACATATATATTTGAATAGGAACCTTTAATACCAGACTCTAATTGTTTAATTTCTTCATTATTAAAATCATTTTTACCATCTGTTTGTTCACCTACAATTCCTTCAAATAAAGGAACTTTATCTCCTTTTAAAGTAATAGCATAATGAATATTTTTAGCATCCATTGTGCTATTTTTTAATACAGATAAATAAATTTTAAAACCTATATAACCTTGGCAAGAAGAACTTACAGTAAAAGAATAAGGAGTAGTATTTAACCCTCTATTTCTACTCATAGGAAAACTATTATTTAAACTTATGGATTTATTCGTATCTGTTAATTTTATTTTAGCACAAGTTGATAAACTAACTTCAGTTACGGAGCTCGAATCTATTTTATTTGACATAAATGCATAACCAATTCCTAAAACTAATCCTAGAACAAAAAGAACACATATTATTAATAAAATTATAATTCTATATTTCTTACACATATTACTACTACCTACTTTCTTTATCAATTATAGCAAAGAAAAAAATCGTATGCAACTGCACTTTATTTTTTTGTTATTTATTGATGAGAAAATAACGATGGTGACATTAAAATGAATATAGAAAATTTTAAAAAAACTAGAATAAAAAAGGGGTTGACTCAAAAACAAATAGCTGACATTTTAAAAGTAAAAAGAGGCACATATGCAAATTGGGAATGCGGCAACGATTTAATACCAATAAAACAAATACATAATTTAAGTAATTTTTATAAATTGTCTATTGACTATTTACTTGGATTAAATACCAATAATAAAGTAATAATAATTAATAAAAATGAATTAAATCTTAAACAAATAAGCACAAATTTAAAATACATAAGAAAAAAAGCAAAATTGTCTCAAAAAAATTTTGCTGAATCTATAAATATAAATCAATCAACATGGTGGGCATATGAAAATGGAAAAACTTTAATTACAACACACACATTAATTGCTATTTATAATAAATATGGATACTCAATTGACTACATACTCAATAATAGTTAAATTTTTCTATATAAACAATTACCAAACGGACAATTTTTACAATCTGGATTTTGACTTTTACATATATATCTACCAAATAAAACTAATTGATGATGAACTCTACTCCACTTATCTTTAGGAAAAAATTTCATTAAATCATTTTCTATTTTTAAAACGTCTTGTTCATTAGTAATACCTAATCTTTTTGCAACACGTTTAACATGAGTATCAACAGCAATTGCAGGAACATTATAAATATTAGATAAAACAACATTACAAGTTTTTCTTCCAACACCTGGTAAACTTTCTAAAAAAACTCTATCATTAGGAACAATACCATTATATTTTTCAACTAGTTCTTTAGCAACAATTTGTATATATTCAGCCTTACGACGATAAGTTCCAACTGGATATATTATTTTTTCAATGTCTTTTAAATTAGCATTCTTTAGACTAAAAATATCATACTTACTAAATAATATAGAAGTTACAGAATTTACTCTTTTATCAGTTGATTGAGCAGATAATATAGTTGCAATTAATAATTCATAATCCTTATTGTAATTTAATTCACAGCGAGCATCAGGAAATAAAATATCTAAATTATTTAATATTTTTTTACTATTTTTCATTTAACCAATCAAAATTTAAGATACTAGGTTCAAAAACTTTTTCTTCTCTATCATCTTTTTTAAATCGATTATTTACTTCCTCAACTGTTTTATATCCTTTTCTATTCCATTCATATAACACTTTATCAATATAACGCATAGTAAAAACTCCATTATATACAGCTTCTTTTAAAGCAGCAATTATTAATTCTTCACTAAAACCTTTATCAATCCAAGCATTAATAATCTCACAATCCATCATAGATAAAGTTCTACCAAACTCTTTTTCAAATATACTAAATATATCATCTTTACTATTTTCTTTCTCAATTAATTTTCTATCATTATTTATTTCATTATAAAAATTATCTAAACATACTCTTTCAATAATTTTACCATAGCCATCTTTTTCAGCTTTTACTTTAATTAATTTTTTTTGCATTAAACTACTATATGCTTCTAAAACTTTATTTTCATCCATATTTAAAGTTTTAGCAATAATTCCAATATCAAAGACTAAATCAAAAGAATTATCAAAATAAAGTAATAATAAAAACTCGTTTAAAGATAAATTTTCTTTTAAAGCTTCTTTAATAAAAATTGATTCAGCTACAAGTTTTTTATTATCTTTAAACACAATTATCACTTCCTTTTTAATAAATATAATTTAATATCACTTTTCTTATTTTTCAATTTACCATTTAATATCTCTATGATTAATTGATCATATATTTTGTTAATAATATTTCCAGGTTTAATATTTAATAAGTCCATTATTTCATTTCCATTTATTTGAATATCTTTTCTATCTTTTATTGGCATTTTTTTATACATTTTATTTATTAATTTAGAATCGACATTTAATATTTCACCTGCTACTAAATTAACATATAACCCATAATTAAATAATGTCCAATAATCAATTTTTTTATATTTAACTATCTCAGTAATACTAATTATAGTGCTTTTTTCATTATTTGTAAATGGTATATCACCGGTTTTTATTTGAGCATAAATTCCCATTAAATCTTTAGTATAATTAAAATCGTTAAATATAATACCTAAATGCTTATCTAATTCAAACTCCTTTAATAACTTTACTCCCTCCATATAATTTTCATTTAACAAAATTTTATCTAATTCTTCTCTAATTTTATTTTTTGATACACTATTAATTAAATTAGCATTTTCTTTAATTCCATTTTTTAATTCATCATTTAAATTAAACTTTAATACTGTAGCAAACCTAATAGCTCGAATAATTCTAGATGGATCTTCTTTTAAACGTTCATTAGTATTACCTATCATTTTTATAGTTCTATTATTTAAATCATTAATGCCATTTAATAAATCTATTATCTTACCCTTTTTATCCATACAAATAGCATTTATAGTAAAATCTCTTCTAATTAAATCTTCTTTTAAATTTTTTACATAATTAATTTTTATGGGTTTTCCATTATTATATTCTTTTTCTTCTCTGAATGTTGTAATATCTATGTTATAATTATTAATAATTAAATTAACTCCACCATATTTATTAGCATCAACATTAAATATGTTATATATATCTTTAGGCAAAGCTGAAGTGCAAATATCAACATCAAGAGATTTAACTCCAAGTAATAAATCTCTTACATACCCACCTACTAAATAAGCTTCATAACCATTATATTCTATTTTTTCTAATATTTTTTTTATAATTTTATCCATTAAATATCACACTTAAATTATATCATAAATATATTTAATTATAATTAAAAATGAATCTTATCACCTAAGATTCACTTTTTTACTGAAGCATCATATATTTGTTTAATAGTATTACTTAAAATATCAGAATATTCTTCATCATTTTGATTAATACTTAATCCCTCTAGTAATGCTCTAGAAAAACTAGCAATCATATTTTTATTTAGTTTAAGCAATTCACATGCTTTATTTCTATCATATCCACCAGATAACGCTACTATTCTTAAAACATTTTTATATTTTAATAAAGGATCATAAAAATTAGGTATATCTGGTAAAGTAAATTTAAAAATAATATAATCTTCTTTATTCATTTTATCCAAATGCATTAATAATTCTTTTTTTAAATATGTTTCGATATTTTTTTTATCTTTAGAATTAATATCAACTTCTGGTTCTATTATTGGAATTAATCCATAAGAAATTATTTTTTTAGCTAACTTAAATTGTTGTTCTACAACTTTTTTAATGCCATATTCATTATATTCTTTAATTACTGAACGCATTTTTGTTCCAACAATTCCATAATCTTTTGCTTCTTTTAAAATGTCATCTAAATTATCAATGTCTTTTAATAATTGAACTCCATCAGATTCTTCATCTAACCCCAAATCAATTTTTAAAAACGAAACAATTCCTTTATCACTCAAATATTTAACAGTATTTATACCATTAATTTGGCCTTTCATAGTTTTATTAAATAATATAACTCCTAAGATATGTTTACTATCAAAATACTTATTACTAATTAATCTACTACGCATTTGATGAATAAAATCAAACATTACATCATCATTAATAATATCTTTTTCTAAAAATCCATAATTAACTAATGTTTTTTTGCTACTACCACCACTTTGATCTAATGCAGCAATAAAACCTTTACCTTTTCTTAATCTTTCAATTATATCCACAATTCCACCTTCTAAACAGTTAAATCTATACATATTTTTTTGTTTTTCTCTACTATTAATTCTCTGTATTTTACATTACATTTATCAAATAATATTTTTGATGCTTTAAAATTATCTTGATCTTTATATTTATCACTTAAATAAATTACTTCTTTTATACCTGATTGTATTATTGCCTTTGCACATTCATTACAAGGAAATAATGCAACATAAATTTTAGCCCCTTCAAAGTCTCTTTTATGACCTCTAAAATTTAAAATAGCATTAAGTTCAGCATGACAAACATATAAATATTTGGTATTCAAAGCATGCCCTTCTCTATCCCAAGGAAAATCTTGATCATCAAATCCATTCGGAGTTCCATTATATCCCATAGATAAAATTCTATTATCACTACTTACAATACAAGCACCAACTTGTGTTGAAGGATCTTTACTTCTTAAAGCAGATAACTTTGCAATTCCCATAAAATATTCATCCCAAGATAAATAATCTTTTCTATGTTTATTTATACTCACTATATCACATCCTACATACATTCTAACAAAATTATTAAATTAAATCTATGTATTTTTCTAAATATTACACTATATCTTCGATTTCTTCTACATACGCATATTTATAATCTTTAAACTTATTTAATTTTTCATAAATTTCTTTTGCATAATTAGATATTTCATTAATTCGAATAATTTTATTGTTACATTTAACTAATGGTATAGTGTTTCTTTTTTTAGTTTCAAAAGATATATAAAAATTATTTAAAGGTTTATTTTCACTATTTTTAATACTTGTAGCATTATTAAAATAATTCCATGATTTAAAGTTTTTTGAAAAAATACTACACAAATCATCTTCTTTTTTATTATATAAATCTTCTAATATAATAAGTTTATTGTTGCATGCATTTTTTACTATTTCAGAAACATATTTCATAACAAATTTATCAGTATTACCTTGTAACTCTTTAGCATAATTAAATACCATATCAACAAAGTTTTCAGCTATTTCAACATCATTAAAGCCAATTTCTAATTTACCATCTTCATTTTTTAAAACAATGATATTGTCATAAACATTTTTTATGGCATCTAATGAATGTGTGTGTAACCAAATATAACAAGTATGTAAAACTCCATCTAATCTATCTGTGCATAACTTTGGTGATTTATTTTCTAAAATATTATAATTATCTAAACAATTTAAATCTTCTAATGTAATTTTATCATCTTTTAAATAATCGTATAATTCTTCATCCTTTTTTATAATATCAATAATATTTTTTTCAGAAGATTCTTGATTAAGATAATCTCCAAAAACATAATCAATTGTATGAGCAAAACAAGGTGTTCCTATATCATGAAGTAAAGCCGCAATTGTCTCTTTTTTATTGTGAGTAAAATGCCAAGTCATATGAGCAACTACTAAGCTATGATCAAATCTAGTATATAAAAATAATGGTGAATACAATTGCGTATAATCACAACCACAAAATTGAGTTATATGTTTTAAACGCTCTAATGTTTTTGTATTTAAATATTTATCAATAAATTTGGGATAATCTTCATCAATAAATAAATTAAGATATTCTTGCATACTAACATCTCCATTAATATAAATTATTTTATCAAAAATAAAGTAAAATTAAAACTTGAAACATAAAGATTGGAGTTTAATCAATTATATAAGAAACCAAATAACTTTTATACTATAATCGCTTTAGGGTGATTTATCAAATAAAAATAAATTGCAACACAAATAAAGTCAGCTGCCAAGCCTGCATAATTATTACACTCATCTATAATCGAATTATAAGCAATTATGGAAATTTCAAGCAAATTTCCATCTTCATAATTATCTTCTAAAATTGAATATGCTTTTTTTATTCTTTTAAATCCTGTTATATATTCTTTATGAACATTATTTTCCAATTCTTCTTTTTTTAATTTATAGTAATCAAACAAATTAGCAACTTTATAATTTATGATATTAGGAAACTGTTTTGAAACACTATGTGCTATTTTTCTAAATTTATAATGGTATACTACATCTTTATATGTAGTATGTTTTAATAAATTTTCTACTTCATCTAATACATTGATATCAAATTTATTAGTAGTTATTTGCGTGCTAACAATTGGTATTAACAATTCTATAATTCCAAAATTTATTTTTCCACCATTTCTATTATCAAAACTTCTTTTTTGGGCTTTATAAGCTAAATCATATAATAATTTAGGTTGTTTATAATTATTATTTTTTATTCTTTCAGATAATTCATAAAATATTTGTCCAATGTTAACACCAGATATAAGAAAATATTCTAATTTAGATTTTTCTTGCCAATCTTTTTTTCTAGAAGTGCACCCTTCCTTTTCAGGAATTGGCTCTAATACACTTGCTAAAATAATATAATGCATAATATCAAAAGAATTATAACTCATAAAACCCCCTAATTAAAGCACAACATAATTTTAAATATATTAAAACTCGAAACTAAAAGTTCGAGTTTACTATCAATCTGGTGCCCGGGATCGGACTTGAACCGATATGGTATTACTACCAACGGATTTTGAGTCCGCCGCGTCTACCAATTCCGCCACTCGGGCACAACTAGATTATAACATAATATATTAAATTTGCATACTAAAAATAAATAAAATATAAATTAATTCTTTGAAGGTATCCCATAAACTAACTTAACTTCATCAAAAAACAAATAATTATGTCTTGGAAAGTAAGTTAATAAACCAAACAAAATATAACACAAAACTATTAATATCACAGGCATAATATTAATATTTAATTCATCTAAATTAAGTATTTTATAGCCCAAAAATTCTACAAATACATATGTAATAAACATTAGAGAAATTGATATAAACATATTCTTTCCAATTAATTTATACAAAGGTATAAATAATAATAAATAAAAGATAACTCCAATAATAGCTTTAATAATAATTTCAACATAAAAATTATTATGTTTAATTTTAAATTTATTCATTAATATTAAACTAATTAAGGAACCAAATATAATTACACCAAATATTATTTTCATGTGTTCCCAAATACTTTCATTAACTGGGAAAAATATAGAAGTTAAAAAACAAGGTAACCAATCATACATAAAATGCCATAAAAAAGATAACAAGAAAAAAATAACTACATTAATTATTTTAATTTTCTTTAAAGTCATATAATCACCTACTAATAATATGACTTATTCATGTAAAATTATCCCAAAATTTACTATAAAATCCAAAATTTGTTCCATAGATAGTGAAACACCCTTTAAATTTTTTATATCACCTTTTACACTTAATATTTTCGATGAAAATAAAAAAGTATTAACACAATTAGAATTAACAAACTCTATTTCATCTATATTACAACTATGAAAATCTACGTTGTTTAAATTAGAATTTTTTATTAAAATATAAATTATTTTAGAAATGTTATAAATTATATCTTCAAATTTAACCTTACTAAAACTTACATAAGTAAGACAAGAATCTTCATATTTTATTTTTTTTAATATACATTCATCAAAACTGACCCCAATTAATTTTGAATTTGTATAATTAATATTTTTTAATACCACATTATCAAAGACACAGTTTTCAAATTTGCATTTAGAAAAAGTTACATTTAAAAATTGCATATTACTAAAATTAATATTGGAAAAATTGCAATTTTTAAAATTAACATTATCTATATTATTAAAATCAACATTTTCACAATTAAAAGAGTAATCAATAATATCTTTTTTATCTTCCAATACTTCTAATAAACTATTCTTCATCTGGTTTCTCTTTATATATTGATGAAAATAATTCTTGTGTTTCATCATCACTTTTTTTTGTGGAAGGCAATTCTGGTAAATCATTTAACGTTGCAAGTCCAAAATAATCTAAAAATTCACTAGTAGTTCTATAAAGATTAGGTTTACCAGGTAAAGAGCTTTTTCCACTTATTTTGATTAAGTCTTTTGCCATTAACTTTCTAATAACATTGATACTAGATATTCCTCTTAATTCATCTATTTCTACTCTAGTAATAGGTTGATTATATGCAATAATTGCAAGCGTTTCTAAAGCTGCCTGACTTAAAGTATTGTTATTACTACTAGTTATTAATTTTTGATAATATTCTTTATGTTCTTGTTTAGTAGTTAATTTAAAATTTTCTCCAATAAAACTTATCCTAATTCCCCTATTTTCATTATTATATTCTTCTCTTAATTGTTTTAATAAATCTTGACTTTCTTTTTTATTAATACTCATTATATTAGATATTTCATCTAAAGAAATTCCTTCATCACCTACAACAAATAATAAACCTTCTAATATAGCTAATTTATTCATTATTACACCTTTTCTATTAAAATATCGCCAAAATTTTCTTTTTGACTTAATATAATTTCATTATTTTTACACATATCTAAAATTGATAAAAATGTTACAATTACTACTTCTTTTGACCAATCATCAAACAAATCTGTAAACTTAATACTATGATGATTACTTAAAAAATCGCGAATAAAACCTTTTCTTTCTTCTACTCCCAATTCTTTTTTTGTAATCCTTGTATTGATAGGTTTTTGATAATCCATTCTTTTTTGTAATTCTAATAATGCATTTTTTAAAAGTTGAGGCTCTAAATTTCCTTCTAATACGACGCAATTATCAACTATTTTTTGTAAATTTTCAGGACTTTTTGTAAAAAATTCACTTCTTTTTTCTTCAAGTTGTTTAAATATATCGGTAATATTTTGATATTTTTCATATTCAATTAACTTATTTTTTAAGTCCTCTTCACTATTTATATTAAAATCACTTTCTTCTTCATTATCATCATCTAAATTTAAGAGCATTCTACTTTTTAAATGTATTAACTCAGATGCCATAACTAAATACTCACTGGAGCCATCTAAATCATTTTTATCTAAACTATTAATAAAAGCTAAATATTTATCAATAATATATTTTGTATCAATTTCATATATATCCATTTTTGATGTTTTAACTAAATGCAAAAGCAAATCCAATGGACCTTCAAAATCATTAATACATAAATTCATAAATACCCCCTAATTACATTTATATCCATTCGATTCCAATTCAAAATTCATTACCTTTGCATCTGTATCTTTTGAATAATATATTTTATTATTAAACATATCATTACTTACAACATCTAAATTTATAATAGTTTTAAAAGTTAAAATATTATTTGCAACGCTAACACTAGAATTTATTCCATTGATAGAATTATAAGTAGTAGCAAGAGCTTGGAAACTACTATAATAAGTAGAATAATCAGGATCATTAGCACTAACTACAAATTCATCTTCAATTGAATAAACTTTATTATCTTTAAGTAAATATTTAACTGTTTCATTATCTTTTTCACATATTAAAGTAGCATTACCATCTTGATTTGGAGTAATAACATGACTAGGATAATCATCAACTAAGATTTCTAAGAAAGACAATACACTAACATTTGCATCATCTAATAAGTAACTAACATTTTTTGTTTCACTTGGGGAAATTATAACATCGTCAATCATTATTCTTTGTAAAAGCATTTTATTATTATTATATAAATTTAAAAAGTAATGTAATGAAGAAAAATCTAACATTGTATTGGTTTTACTTATAATATCAAAAGTTAATATATTATTTTCCACTTTAAAATTAGTTAAATCAAATTTTTCCATTTCAATTTTTAAAGTATCACTTAAAGTATACTCTATTACATCAACATCTTCATTATCTTCTTCATCAGAGTTATCATCGTCAGAATCATTATCAATTATAATTGCCGTTGGATTTAAATAAGCATTAATATAATTAACAATATCAGGCAAATTCAAAACAACATATATAAATGCAGCAAACATTAAAACTAACCAAATTAATCCTCCACGTCTTTTCTTTTTAGTATATAAAACAGTTGGAGTTAACTCATTATCATTAATTATTACTTTCTTTCGTGCCACTTATTACCATCCCATTTCATTCTATAACTAAATTATACTATATTTAGATTTTCATAACAAGAAAAAAGCTCTAAGAAAAAACTTAATTTATATAGATTTAATTACTTCAATATAATTATTTTTTAACTTTTCTTGAGCTTCACTATCTAATTTTTTATAATAATCGTCTTCATTGCCAATAATATCATCATAAATTTTTACTAGTTTTCCATCACTTACTGAAATAAAAGTTGGAGAATTAAGTCTCTTTACACCAGTATCATATAAATTACCATTTGAATCAGGAACATAATATTCTTCTAATTCTTTCTTTAAAAAATCTATTATATCATAATAAGCATTAGTTCCATCCTTTATCTTTTCGGGTATTAAAGTCCCTGCATATTTATATTCATCCCTCATATCTTTAATATCAACGTAATATATCTTACTAACATTTTCTTCTTTAGCCGCCTCCAATAAAGGTTCTATAGCATTTCTAGTAAAAGCACATGTTGAGTAACCAAAAAAAACAAAAGCATTTTCATTTTCTAAAACATCTAATATTTCTTTACCTGTTTTATAAATCATTGGATTATCTTCATTAATTACAACATCAATTATTTCTTTATCAATATCACTATATTTTAATCCATTATAGCTTTCAAATTCATTTTTAAATTTTAAAGCATCACTTATCTTTTCTTCTTTATGATTTATTATTAAAAATAAACATAAACCCCCAACTAACAAAACACAAAAACAAATAATAATTATATTAATTTTATTTTTCATATAACACCCTAATAAAGAATATCACAAAGAAAAAATATAAGCAACAATTTACTTAAATTTTAGTATTCTTTAGAATTATCAAAATCCTTATCCATTAAAAACTCATGAATTATTTCTTCTTCGTTTTCTACACTTACTTCTTCAATTCTATCAACACGTAATTTTTCACTAATTAAAATTGCTTCAACTTTTTTTACAGCCTCTTCCAAATCATCATTAACTACAACATAATTATAATTATTAATTTGATTTATTTCATTATAAGCAACTTTAAATCTAGCAATAATTTGTTCATTATTTTCATCACCACGTAATTTAATGCGTCTTTTAACCTCACTCATTGATGGAGCCATTATAAAAATCAATATCGTTTCTGGATATAACTTTTTAATTTGCATAGCACCTTGAACATCTATTTCTAAAATAACATCTTTTCCTTTGTTAAGTTGTTCTAAAACTTCTTTTTTAGGAGTTCCATAATATGCCCCATATTGAACCTGTGCATATTCTAAGAAATCTCCATTATTGATTTTTTCTTTAAATTCACTATCACTAACAAAATAATAATCAATACCATTAATTTCCGAATCTCTTTTTGGCCTAGAAGTGTAAGACACAGATAAAGTTATATCATTATGATTAGATAATAACTTTTTTATAACAGATCCTTTACCTGCACAAGTTGTTCCAGAAATAATTATTAAATCCCCTTGTTTTTTTAATTTTATCATATTTTCCTCACTTTTGCCTATTATAACAAAAAAGAAAGAAGAATCAAACCTCTTTCAAATAATTTATTGCATTTATCGCAGCATTGGTTCCATCACTTACAGCAGTTGTAAGTTGTCTAACTTCCTTTTTTCTTACATCTCCTGCTACAAATATACCATCTATATTTGTTATGCAATCTTCTGATGCTAAAACATAGTTATTTTCATCAACCTTTATCAAATCGTTTAAATAATCAATTTCTGGGCTTTGACCAATTGCTAAAAACACACCTTCTACATCCAATCTTTTTTCACATTCATTACTTTTTACTTCTACACCTACTAATTCATCATTATCTAAAATATATTTATTAACTGTAGTATTATATAAAACCTCTACATTACTTAATGATAAAACATTATCAATTACTTTTTTATCGCCTTTTAATTTAGGACCTCTAACAACTAAATATACTTTATTACATAATTTTGATAAATATAAAACACTATTTAAAGCACTATTAGCTCCACCAACAACACAAACATCTTTATTTTTATAAAAAGATCCATCACAAACTGTGCAAAAAGATATTCCATTACCTATTAATTCTTCTTCATTATCTAAGTTTAAAGTTTTATATTTAGACCCACTTGCTATAATAATACTTTTAGTTTCATAAGTATTTTCATCAGTAATAACTTTTTTTACTTTTCCATTTTCTATCGATAAAACTTCTTCAATATTTATTTCTCCCCCCAAATCAATTATTTGTTCATATAAATTATTAGCAAAATCCATACCACTTATAGATTTAAATCCGGGATAATTTTCAACTTTAGAAGAGGAGGTAATTTTACCTCCTATAGTTTCTTTTTCTAATATAACAACTTTTTTTTCTTCTCTTAAAGCATATATTGCAGCTGTTAATCCAGCAGGACCAGCTCCAACAATAACAATATCATACATTATTTGTTACTACCTATATATTTTTTTATATTAGAAACATTAGAATATTTATCTATATTTTCACCATTTATTGCTAATAATGTTGGAGCTTGCTTAATACCTAATTTTTTACTTAAATCAGCATTTTCTTCTGCATCAATTATTTCATATTTTAAATTAGCTTTATCTAAAATACTTTTAGCACTTTTACAATTAGGACAATTCTTTCTTGTAAATAAATATAATCCATCTTTTAAATTATCGTTACATTCACAATTATCACATTTGCAATCATCACATTTACAATCATCGCTTTCACATTTTTCATGTTTCAAATGAGATTTACTTAAATCATATACTTTACGATTCTTATATTCTTCAGCCTTACCATCATTCCAATTTTTAACTGGACGATAATAACCTGTTATTCTACTATAAACTTCTGTTTCTTTATCACAAATTGGACATTTATATACTTCTCCATTTATATATCCATGAGTTTGACAGACTGAATATGTCGGAGACATAGTATAATATGGTAATTTATAATTTTCAGCAATTTTTCTAACTAAATTAGCAGCTGCCTTCCAGTCAGTTAATCTTTCACCTAAAAATGCATGAAATACAGTTCCTGATGTATATAATGTTTGCAATTCGTCTTGAATATCTAATGCTGCAAAAATATCATCAGTAAAATCAACTGGTAAATGAGAACTATTTGTATAATATGGTGTATGATCAGGTTCACTAGCAGTTATAATATCAGGATATTGTGCTTTATCATGTTTAGCAAAACGATAAGTAGTAGATTCTGCTGGTGTTGCTTCTAGATTATACAAATCCCCATATTCTTCTTGATAATCACTAAGTTTTTCTCTCATAAAGTTTAATACATCTTTAGCAAATTTTTGTGTTTTTTCATGAGTTAAATCAGCACGTAACCATTTTGCATTTAATCCTACTTCATTCATACCTATTAAACCAATAGTAGAAAAATGATTATTAAATGAACCTAAATACCGTTTAGTATAAGGATATAAACCTTCATTAAGCAATTTAGTTATAACGTTTCTTTTTATTTTTAATGAACGTGCAGCTATATCCATTAATTTTTCTAGTCTTTCATAAAAATCTTGTTCATCTTTAGCTAAATAAGCAATTCTTGGTAAATTAATAGTTACAACACCTATAGATCCAGTAGATTCACCACTACCAAAGAAACCACCAGATTTTTTACGAAGTTCCCTTAAATCAAGACGCAAACGACAACACATACTTCTTACATCACTAGGTTCCATATCACTGTTAATATAGTTTGAAAAATAAGGAGTTCCATATTTTGCAGTCATTTCAAATAATAATTTATTATTTTCTGTTTCACTCCAATCAAAATCTCTTGTAATAGAATATGTTGGAATAGGATATTGAAATCCTCTACCATTAGCATCTCCTTCAATCATTATTTCAATGAATGCTTTATTAATCATATCCATTTCTTTTTGACAATCTTTATATTTAAAATCTACTTCTTTTCCTCCAATGATAGCATTTAATTCAGCTAAATCATTTGGAACCGTCCAATCTAAAGTAATATTAGTAAATGGTGCTTGAGTTCCCCACCTACTTGGAGTGTTAACCCCATAAATAAAAGATTGAATACATTGTTTAACTTCATGATAATCTAAATTATCAATCTTAACAAAAGGAGCTAAATAAGTATCAAATGATGAGAATGCTTGAGCACCAGCCCATTCATTTTGCATAATACCTAAAAAATTTACCATTTGATTACATAAAGTAGATAAATGCTTTGCAGGTGCAGAAGTAATTTTGCCTGGAACACCACCTAAGCCTTCTTGAATTAATTGTTTTAAACTCCATCCAGCACAATATCCTGTTAACATAGATAAGTCATGTAAATGAATAGCAGCACTTCTATGAGCATTAGCAATTTCTTCATCATAAACTTCACTTAACCAATAATTTGCAGTAATTGCTCCACTATTACTTAAAATTAATCCACCAACTGAATATGTAACAGTTGAATTTTCTTTAACACGCCAATCAGTTACATTAATATAACTATTTACAACATCTTTATAATCCAAAACCGTTGATTTCATATTACGCATTTTTTCATGTAACTTACGATATAAGATATATGATTTTGCAACATCAGAATACCCAGCTTTAGATAAAACTTCTTCTACACAATCTTGAATATCTTCAACTGAAATTATATTGTCTTTTAACTTTGATTCAAATTCAGAAGTCACTTTTAGTGCCAAAAAATCAATAACATTATCATCGTATGTTCTTTCTACTGAATCAAACGCTTTTTTAATTGCTTCCTTAATTTTTAAAATATCAAACCCTACTATTTTTCCTTCTCTTTTTCTTACTTTATACATTTTAATCCTCCTCCAATACTAAGATAAAGCACGAATTTCCATATTGGGAAAACTACCTTTCAAATTATCATTTATCATCAAAAGCTCATCATGAGAAAACCCATGCAAACTATGATTAATAACATCATCACTATCTTCAAAATTTTGTAAATAATATTTACATTTATTTCCAATATATTCACATATTTTTCTTAAATCATCAATTGTATGTAATTCTTTTACTATTGTAGTTCTAAACTCATAATCAATATTACTATTTTTTAAAATATTTATACTTTCTTCAATATTTTTTAATAATACATTTTTACCTACAGTCATTTTATATTTTAAAAATATATTTTTTATATCCATAGCAACATAATCAATTAAATTTTCATCAATTAGTTCTTTTAGAACTTTTGGATTGCTGCCATTAGTATCAAGTTTAACAAGTAAACCTAAATCTTTTATTTTTTTTATAAAGCACTTAATATCTTTTTGAACTAATGGTTCACCCCCAGTAATAACAACACCATCTAAAATATTTTTTCTTTTATTTAAGTATTCAAATATTTCAGCTTCACTAATTTTACCCTTATCACATGGTATTAAACTAGAATTTTGACAAAACGAACAATTAAAATTACAACCCTTAGTAAAAATGGTGCAAGCCACCTTTTTAGGAAAATCTAATAATGTAACTTTTTGTAATCCTTCAATATAAATCACTTTACCACCACCTTTACTACTTTTACCTTTTCTTTTTCTAATTCCTTTATATAATCTTTTATTTTAGTTTTATTTCTATCAACATTTAATACTAAATTCAAACTACAAATTTTTTGATATTTTACTATATATTGATATAAAGCTTTATTACTTAAATCATTAAACAAACTACTTAAACTAGAATAAAAATCTTTTTTCAAAATCTCTATATTTCCAACCATAGCTTTATCTAATGCTAATAAATTTTTATTTACTGTTTTTGAACTTTCCTCTGCTAAAATAAAATTTAATTTTAAATCAGATTTATATCTATTTGTTTTTTCTTTCATAAACTCAACAATTTTTAAACCAAAATCCAATTTAACAACAGCTTTTTCAGAAACATCAAATAAAGCATCTAAACATTCTACCAAACCAGAAAAATTAATACATAAAACCCCATTTTTTAGAACTTTCCTTACTTTTTGATTACAATCAAGTTTTTTAGAGTCAAACAATATATTATTTTCAAAAATACCATTAAAATTCTCTTTATATAAACTAGATTGAAAATCATATCTTTGTATTAATTCATTTTTAGATAATTCTAATAAATCATCAAGTTCAGCAAAAAAGTCATTTATACTTTCCTTATTATATTTTAATCCTAGCCTAGCCAAGTTAATTGTAATTGATGAATTAAGTATTCTACCTCGAGATGTTTGTAAATCATTATTAACATTTTCATTAATTATAATTTGATTACTAAACGTTTCTAAATCATCATCATATTCATTATTATCTAAATATAAAATAATAATATTATTTTTGTTGTAAACCTCATCAACTATATAATCTAATGAAGTATTTTTTTTCACCTTACAAATAGTAGCAATATTTTTAAAACTAATTTTGTTTAAAATCTCAAAATATTTTTCTTTAAAATACATTGATTCAAAATCATCCATTTCACTTAAACTAATTGACAAAGAAGTATCACTATATTTTAAATAATTATCATTAAAGTTTTTTAATAAAAGTTCAATATTTTTTAACAATTTAGCTTCTATATAATCATTAGTTATTCTATATATATCCCAAAAATAATTTTTTATTTTTTCATTTGGTAAAATTGCATCAAAAGCATCAATATTTATTTTAATAGTATTATTCTCAACTAATATATTTTTTAAATCATTAAAATCAAAGAATTCATATATTCCTAATACTTTAAAAAAACACTTTAAATTATCCAAAAATTTATTATTAAAATCAGAAATCATTACATTTTTGTATATTTGATCTAAATTTGAAATAGTTTGTTCACCATATTGTTCACTTTTAAATCTATTTACTATATTTAATATTTTTAAAGTAATTTCATCAATATCATTTGATTCGATACTACTAAAATCTAAATGAGATGAAGAAGTGGTTTTTAATGCATAAGATTTTAAATCATCAATATAAATCCTTCCCTCTTCATGGGCACGAACATATTTTGATTCTAAAAGATAAGCTTTGGCAAATTCCTGAGAAATGGTCTTTCCAAAATTTAACAACAAATCGTCAGGATTAGCATTCTTAGAATTTTTAGCAGTCAATCCTATTTTTTCAATAGCTTTAACAAACTTATGTTGTTCTTTTACCGAAAAAGCTTCTCTTGAAGCGGCTCTACGCAACCGATATTCATTAAATTTTTTATATACATCATGATATCCGGTTTTTTTAAGCACATTTTCAATAATGTCTTGTATATCTTCAACATTAATGGTTTTTCTATTTTCATAAGATTCAACTATAAATTTTAAAACTTGATTATAAACTCTATTTATTTTTTTTTCATTATTTATTTCGTTTTCATCACTACTATCAAAAGCTTGTTTAATAGCAACAGCTATTTTAACACTATTAAATGATACTCGTTGACCACTACGTTTAACTACTACTAAATTTTCTAAAACTGTGCTATTTTCCATTTCTCTTAACCTCAAATTAATTATAACAAACCGTCATATAATTGCAATGTTTTTTTTTGCCATTTTTTTAACATTTTTTTATTTTTTTAAATTTTATCTTTAATTTTTAGTAAAAAAAACATTTTAAATATATTGTAAATCTATGTAAATATTATACAAATAAATTACATATTTTAACAAATAATAAAATTCAAATAACTTACAAAAAATTTTACTTGTCAAAATAAACAATTTATGTTAATATATTAATACAAATTGACATGGCGATGTAGCTCAGTTGGCTAGAGCATCCGGTTCATACCCGGCAGGTCGTGTGTTCGAATCACACCGTCGCTACCAAATTAAAATTTACTAGACATATGTCTAGTTTTTTATTTATAAAAATTTCTATAAAATGTTAAATTTTATTACCTAAATGTAACTTTAATTGATAGACAGTATTAAAAAAAACAATTATAATGTAAAAAAGGTGATAAAATGAATTTTGGGAAAAAAATATTAGATGCAAGAAAAAAAGCTAATTTATCTCAAGAAGAAATAGCAGAAAAATTAAATATTACAAGACAAACCGTATCAAAATGGGAATCAAATGAAACAGTCCCAAACATTAACCAAGTTAAATTATTAGCAAAAATATATAAAATTTCATTAGAAGAATTATTAAACTATAATAAAATAGATGAAGAAATAGAAAGCATAATAAAAAAAACTAATACAAAAACTCAAGATAAAATAAATTGGACAAAAGTATGGAGTAAAAAATATCCTATTTTAGAAACATATCAAAATAAAGTAAACATAAAAAAATACGAAAATTATTTAAATAATATATTAACTGAACTACAAACAAAATATAATTATAACCGTTTAGATGCAATGTTAGTATTAAAAGATATTTTAGCACATTCATGGAATAAAAATAATGGTGAGAAAAATGATTAAAGATGAAATTCTTACATTAAATAATATTAATTATATAGATGAAATACTAGATATATTAGATAATTGGCAAAACATTAATAAAACACAAATTAAAAAAGAAATAATAAAAGGAATAACTGAAAATAAAATGCCAATAACAATATTATTAACAAACGAAAAAGAATTAATAGGTTTTTATCAAATTGTAGAACATGATAATGATAATACTATATATACTCCGTGGATTGCTAACTTAATAATTAAAGAACATTATAGAAATAAAGGCTATGGTAAAATATTAATTAACACAATAACTAAATATATGAAAAAATATAATATTTCAAAAATCTATTTACATTCTAGACACAAAAATTTCTATGAAAAGTTTGGATTTAAAATATATAAAAAGCTTAATTTAAATGACAATATAGAAAGAAACATATATTTATTAGAAAAAAATACCCAATAAACATTAGGTATTTTTTTTCCTTATTAAATTTAACAATTCACTATTATGCACTATATTTATTTTAGATGCAGAAGAATCAATAACAAAATTATCACTTTCAATTATCACTCCATCAACATTACCTATTATAGGAAAATCTAAAGCTATTTCTACTTTAGAAGCATCTAAATTCAAATAATTTTGAAACCTATCCTGTTTACCAGATAAGATAGCTTTTACAAAAAATAGCATTTGATATCTTTTTAAAGCTTCTACCATTATCAAGTTAGATCCTTTATTTTCTATACAAGCATTAGGATTAACAGGATAACCATTCTCACAATATTTTCCATTACAAATAGCTACCATACTCATTGAAGGACTATAAAAATTTTTTTCATCAGCTTTAACTAAAACTGGAAAATCTTTATGTTTAAAAAAAGTATATGCTATACTCCAATTATAAATTTGACCTCTGGGAATATCAAACTTTTTCATTTTTTCTGCATTTTCACATATTTCAGCATCAATTCCTAAACTAAAAATGTTTAAACAATACAAGTCATTTACTCTCATGACATTACAAATAGTAGATTCATTACCACTTTCATTTAAAAATCTAAATAAATCATTACTAGCACCATTTGGAACAATGCCTAAAAAAGCACTACCACCTACAATGCCATTTAAAACAGCATTAACTGTCCCATCACCGCCTACTGCATAAATAATAGCATTTTCATTTTTAAAAGTTGAAGCTAATTTTATAGTTTTTTCCCTACTATCAACACATCGAATATTATAATTTACTTTTAATGACCTACAAATTTCAATAATTCTTTCTATTAAATTAAGTGTTTCTAAAGGATAAGAAGTGGTATTTACAATAAAAATATGCTTCATATTACTTCTCCATCTAAACTAAAACTTTTAGCATCAATTATTTTTACCTTTACTATTTTACCTATTAAATCTTTACTACCTACTATATTAACTAATTTCATAGTATCAGTATAACCACAAACTTTATTATCTCCTCTATCACTAGTTCCTATAACTAAAACTTCTACAATTTTATTTAAATACTTTTGATTACTTTCTAACGAATATTTATTAACTAATTCGTTTAACTTGTGTAATCTTTTTTCCTTTTCTTCAAAAGAAATTTTATCTTCCATTAAAGAAGCAACAGTTCCTACTCTTTTAGAAAATATAAAAGTATAAGCACCATCAAACTTACAATAATTAACAATATCTAAAGTTTTTTGAAAGTCTTCTTCAGTTTCGTTAGGAAATCCTACAATAATATCAGTTGTAATACTTACATTTGGCACTTTATTTTTTATACTATCAAATAATTTTTTATATTCAGAAATAGTATATCTTCTATTCATTTTTTTAAGTATCTCATCACTACCAGATTGAATTGGCAAATGAATATACGGCATAATGTTTTCATATTTAGCTATTACATCAATCATTTTTTCTGTAAAATTCCAAGGATGACTAGTTACAAACCTTATTCTAGGAATTCCAATTTTTGCAGTTTCTTCTAAAAGTGTAGCAAAATCATAACCTAAATTTAAATCTTTCCCATAAGCATTAACATTTTGACCTAATAAAGTAATTTCTAAATAACCTTTTTCTTTTAATTCTTTTACTTCTTTTAAAATTTCTTCAATTTTTCTACTACGTTCTCTTCCTCTAGTAAATGGAACTATACAATAAGTGCAAAATTTATCACATCCAAGTTGTATATTAATCCAAGCCGAAATTTTCGAATCTCTACTATATTTTACATTTTCAAAAACTTTATCACTATTTGAATATACATCAACTTCTTGTTTACCACTACATTGTAAAATTTTATATGGTAATTCCGATAAATTATGAGTTCCAATAACAATATCTATATACTTATGATTTTTTATAATTTCTTCTACTTCACTAGGTTGCTGAACTAAACAACCGCATACACAAATTATTAAATCCTTTTTTGTCTTTTTTAAATGTTTACAACGGCCTAAATAACCAAATACTTTATCTTTAGCATTTTCTCTAATAGCACATGTATTTAAAACAACTATATCAGCATCTTCTAAGACATCAACACTATTAAAACCTAATTGTTCTAAATAATATTTTATTTCTTCTGAATCATGAACATTCATTTGACAACCATAAGTTCTCAAAAAATATTTTTTTCCTTTAAAAACAGGCTTTAAGTTTAAATCTAAATTAATATATTTAATATCTACTTTTTCTCTATTCTTAGCAACGCATAAATCCGGCTTATTCATGAATATGCCTCCCTTAAAAACTTATTTTATCACACTAACCAAAATTATGAAAGCGGAATTTGGATAAGTGTGAAATAAAGTTAAGTAGAAAGGTTTATATAGAATGGATTTACCATTTAGGATAGAAAAAAGTATAAGTATTGTAATAAATTTTAATATTTTTAATAACCAAAACCCGCTTTCAACAATCATTTTACACATATCTATTTTAATTGCAAGTAAATCGACAAAACTAGTCAAAACTTTTAAAAAAAGCTTCAACCAATATTGATTAAAGCTTTAAAATTATTTATTTTTTGGTATTAATTTTTCAATATTTCCCATATAAGGTTGTAATACTTTTGGAATTAAAACACTACCATCTTCTTGATAATTATTTTCAAGTAATGCAATTATTGCTCTACTTGATGCTAAAACAGTATTATTTAAAGTATTAACAAAATATGTTCCATTTTCACCCTTAGTTCTAATTCCTAAACGTCTAGCTTGAGCATCTCCAAGTAAAGAACAAGAACCAACTTCAAAATACTTTTGTTGTCTAGGGCTCCATGCTTCAACATCACAAGATTTAACTTTTAAATCAGCTAAATCTCCGCTACAACATTCTAATGTTCTAACAGGAATATCTAAACTTCTAAATAGTTCTACTGTCCATTTCCACATTTTATTATACCAATCCATTGCTTCTTCTTTTTTACATAAAACAATCATTTCTTGTTTTTCAAATTGATGAACACGATATATTCCTCTTTCTTCAATACCGTGAGCACCCACTTCCTTTCTAAAACAAGGAGAATAAGAAGTCATAGTTATTGGTAAACTATCTTCTTTTATAATTTGATCTTTAAAACGTCCAATCATAGAATGTTCACTAGTTCCAATTAAATATAAATCTTCACCTTCGATTTTATACATCATTGCATCCATTTCAGAAAAAGACATAACACCATTAACAACATCACTTCTTATCATAAATGGTGGAATACAATAAGCAAAACCTTTATTTATCATAAAATCTCTAGCATAAGAAAGTAATGCACTATGTAAACGAGCAATATCCTCAATTAAATAATAAAAACCATTACCACTAGTTCTACCTGCACTTTCCTTATCCCAACCATTAAAACTTTCCATTATATCAGCATGATACGGTATTTCATAATTTGGAACAAAAGGTTCACCAAATTTTTCATTTTCTACATTTTCAGAATCATCTTTTCCAATTGGAACACTATCATCAATAATATTTGGAATAACCATCATTCTACTTTTAATTTCATGTTCTAAATTTTCTTCACTTATTTCTAATGTATCAATTTCATCATTAATGCTAACAACTTCTTTTTTAACTTTTTCTGCTTCAGCTTTCTTTCCATTACGCATTAATTCTCCAATTTGACTACTCAAACTATTTCTTTTAGCACGCAAACTATCAATTTTTTGTTTATATTCACGATAAGTTTTATCATATTCATAAACTTCATCAACTAATCCTACTTTTTCTTCTTGAAATTTTTTTCTAATATTTTCTTTTACTAACTCACTATTTTCTCTAATTAAATTAATATCTATCATTTTACTACTCCTAACTAAACAACTTATTTTTTATATTTGTTTCTAACATTTTATTTATTTCTTCATCACTATATTTAGTTTTTAAAAGCTTAACTAAATCTTTCTTTAAATGTTCATAAGGAAAAATTATTTTTTCAATTGGATTATTAAAAAGAACATTATCATAACTCATATCATCAGTAGAAATACCTACTCCATCAATACCTAATATTTGAATAACTGTATCAATATGTTTTAAATACTTTTGTTTTAAAATTTTTATATCTTCATCATCCTTAGTTAAGAAAAATGAATAACTTACTAATCCAATAACAGGATTAAATTTTTTTATTGCTTCAATTTGTTTAACAGTAATATTTCTAGGATGATTGTATAAATCATATACATTGGAGTGACTCACAATAACTTTTGGATTTAAGCCTTGATTTTTAGCATCATTTAATAATGAAACTGTATCATAATATGTTTCTTCATTCATATGAGATAAATCAATACATATTCCAAGATCAATTGCTTTTTTAATAAATACTTTTCCTTCATTTGTTAATCCGCCTTTAAAAAAGGTTCCTCCACCATATTTATTTTTATTATTCCAAACTAACAAAATACTTGATAAACCAAGTTTTTTTAATTTTTCAAGTTCATTAATATCTTTAATATAGTCGCATCCCTCAATACTAAATAAAGCTTTTAAATTCGGGAAAAATTTTTTAAACAAACTCGTAGATATTTTAAACATTTCAACTACATCAATCTTTTTGCCAAGCATTTCATCTTTCATTTCTTCTTCACTCATAAAATAAAGATTAGCTATAACCCCATTAACATTATTATCATTAAAATTTTTCCTTAATGTTTCTATATACCTAAAATCATTACGTAAATAACAATAATATAAAATGGATAATAAATCATAATGCATATCAATCATTTAACCATCTCCCTAAAAAATAAAAAGGGATTGCTACCAAGGAGTGCTTAATGCACGGTGCCATCCCTTTATTTTACTTTATTAATATAACGGTTATAAACCGAGGTATAATACCTAACTCAAAAGGTAGATTCATTATACTTACATTATTAGTTTCCATCAACCACTAACTTTCTATAAATTAAGTTATAATTACTAATCCTTTATCTTCGTTGATATCAATAATATAGCACAAAAAAGCTTATTTATGCAATAAATTTTAATATAAAACAATTTTTTATATAATTAACTAAACTATATATTTTTATTAATCTATTATTAATTTAAGATATTCTATAAAGAAGTAAATAAAAAAAGAGGTTGGTGTGCAAAACTTGAAGGAGGAATAACTAATATAACTCTTGATACATTTTTAAAATTAGCTGAAATAAATGAAATTGATGTAATAATAAAAGAAAAAGAAAAAAGATAGTAAATCTATCTTTCCAAAATCTTTTTAATCGCATCATATGGAAGCCAAGCACAAGTTTTTCGACTTGTGTTTTTTGTATCTTCATAAACAACAGCTTCTTTTAATAAAGATGCATCATAAATCTCGTTATTTAGCATTGATTCAAAATTATTAATATATTTTTTTGCTTCTTCCACACTTTTACCAATTAAATTACAACTCATAACTGAAGCAGAAGAAATACTTATAGCGCATGCTTCTCCATTAAAAGCAATGTCCTCAATAACATTATCTTTTATTTTTACATATATATCTAAATTATCAATACAAGAAGTATTTCTAGTATTTTCTTTTATATACTTAGAATCATTTATATCTTTTTTATTACGAGGATTACTATAATGATCTAGTATAATTTCTCTTTTATCCAATTAAATCATCTCTTCCATAATTTTATCTTTATTTTTAATTAATTCAACAAATTCATCTATTTCTGATTCAGTATTATAAAAATATAAGCTTACACGTAAAGAATTATTAACCCCAGTAGCATTTTTTAATATCTTTGCACAATGATTACCTGCACGGACACATATATTATATTTATTTAAAAAATAAGCAACATCTTGTGAAAATATATTATCGATATTAAATGCTACTATGCCACTATCAGCTTCTAAATTTATTATATCTACATGAGGAATTTTTACTAATTTATCAACTAAATATTCTCTTAAATGTCTTTCTCTTTCTTGGATGTTATCCATTCCAATTTTTTGTAAATATCTTATTGCTTCCCCTAAACCTATAACACCAGCTATATTTGGAGTTCCTGCTTCTAATCTAGTAGGTAAATCTTTTAAATAAACTTCATTTGGATTATCAAAGGAATCATTCATACCACCACCAAGATTAATAGGTTCTAAATTTTCTAAAAGTTCTTTTTTTCCATATAAAACACCAACCCCAGTTGGTCCCAACATTTTATGAGCAGAAAAAGCTAAAAAATCCACATCTAAATCTTGAACATCTACTTTCATATGAGGAACACTTTGAGCGCCATCAACAACTACAAAAATATTATTTTCATGAGCAAACTTTGTAATTTCTTTAATTGGTCGAACATCCCCTACAACATTTGTAATTTGTGCTAAAGCTATTATTTTAGTTTTTGAAGTAATACTTTTTTTTACATTATCTAAAGTTACATGCAAATTATCATCTAAAGGGATAAAATTAACAACACAACCATAATCAGTAACTAATTTAAACCAAGGTAATACATTTGAAGCATGCTCACTAGTAGTTATTAAAATTTCATCACCAGGTTCAACAATAAATGAAAAAAATCCATTAGCTATCATATTTAAAGATTCAGTAGCTCCACTTGTAAAAATTACTTCCTCCTTAGATTTAGCATTAATAAAATCAACTACTAAATCACGAGCATTTTCATATTCTACATCAACTTTATATGATATATCATAATCTCCCCGATGAGCATTAGCACTATAATTTTCATAATAATCTGTCATTTTATCAATAACACATTGAGGCTTCAAACTAGTAGCACCATTATCAAAATATATAATATCTTTTTTTAACATTGGAAAATCATCTCTATTCATATATATCACCACCTTCAATATTAGAAATTCACTATTAATTTATTCTGACTATAAAATTACAATTATAGCAAAGGCCTTGTCCAATAAAAAATTTTTATTATTTTACCACATTTATTTAATTTTTACAAAATATGTTGACTTAGAATAAATTTTTATATATAATCAACTTGTAAAGCAATATCCATTTTCATATTTTTACTAAAAGTATTTATTTACTTTTGATATTGCTTTACGCAAAAGCACAAGAACTAATCTTGTGCTTTTTTATCTTGTAAACGATATTTGACATTAGTAGAAATGATACTATAAATAATAGAACATATAGGAACACTTAAAAGCATACCTAAAATACCATTTAAACTAGCACCAACAGTAACAGCAACTAATACCCAAATTGCAGGAAGACCTACATATTTACCTACAACTTTTGGATAAATTAAATTGCCTTCTAATTGTTGTAAAACTAAAATAAATAAAACAAAAATTATAGCTTGTAAAGGATTTACCATTAAAATTAAAAATGCTCCGATAATTGTTCCAATAAATGCTCCAAATACTGGAATTAAAGCTGTAAATCCTACTAATACTGATATAGTAGTAGCATAAGGCAATCTTAAAATAATCATACCTAAAAAGCATAGTATTCCAATAATTATCGCTTCAATACATTGCCCACCTACAAAATGAGAAAAAACCTCATTAGACAACTTAGCAATGTCTTTTATTTTTAAAACCATTTTTTTAGGTAAATATGCATCCATTATTTTTTTTGTTTGTTCAGTAATTTGTTCTTTTTGCGCTATAAAATAAATAGCAAACACTAAACCAATTAGTGCATTAATAAATCCAGTAACAACATTTGAAGCAATACCCAAAGTAGTCTCTAATACTTGATTACTATTTTCTTTAATATAATTACTAGCACTATCACCTAAACTTTTTAATATTTCTATTATTTCATTAATAATGTTAGAATCAATTCCCATTCTATCTAAAACAAGTCTTAAATTTTCATTATATAAAGGTATATTGTCCGCAAAAATTGCAATAGTCTTTTGTAAATTAGGAATTATTAAAAATAATAAAAACACAATAAATCCAATAACGATTGTTAATGCAATCAATATACTAACTATTCTTTTTGTAGCAATACTAGTATTCCATTTTTTTAACCATTTTTTTTCAATAACATTTATTAAAACATTTAAAACAAAAGCAATGGCTATACCAACAATAAAGGGCATAAAAACATTAATAATATATCCAACAATATTAATTATATCTTTAATATATATGCCAACAAAAACTAAAACTATTGTCCATAAAATTAAATATTTAGCTTGCTTAACACTAATATTTTTCATTTTTTCCTCCTTAATTCATTAAGCTTTCTAAAAAAGCAGAAACATTATCTATTTCATATACTGCAAATTGAGATACACCTCGATAATTTTTAACAATTAATAATTGATTTACATTAAAATCTTTAAAAGTCAAGGTATAAGTTTCATCTTCTATTGCACAAATTACTTCAATACTAGTTTGACTTTCATAATTATCATCAATAACAGGATTATTAATTCTTGTAGATTCATATACTTTTAATATTAAATCATTCATTTTATTAGATTCAATATCACCTTTTACATATTTACTTATTGTATTATATTCATACACCCACATATCGCTTAATATGTAATCATCACTACAATAATTATCATAAGCATATTTTATATTTATGGTTCTATAATAATCATTATCTAAAATATTATAATTTAAAATTGTTATATCATTACTTTCATCATAATAATATTTTCCATAACAAAATTCTAAATCATTTAAATAATCTTCTTTATATTTTTCTAAATATTTAGCATTCAAAGGAGATATAAAATTAGCATTTAAATCTGAGCTTAATTTAGTAAAATACATAAATCTACTAATTGGAATGCCTTCCCCTTTCATATCTACTTCGCTATAAGCTTCATAAATAAAAGTTTTATTTATTAAAATCACAAATGCCACTGCCATAAATACAAAAATAAAGGCAATTTTAATTAAATTAAATATCAATTTCATTTTATTCCTCAATTAAAGATAAATTTACTCTACCTTTTTCTTTTTCGATTCCACAAATATTAACTTTTATAATATCCCCAACTTTTAATATTTCACTTGGATGTTTTACAAAATTTTTGCTCATTTTAGAAATATGTATTAAAGCATCATCATGTAATCCAATATCAACAAAAGCCCCAAAAGCAGTAACATTTCTAACTGTTCCTTCTAAAGACATACCTAATTCTAAATCATCAATAGTTAAAATGTCACTTCTTAACTCCATTTGCTTAATTTCATCACGTGGATCAATTACACCATTAACCAAATTGTTTTTAAACATTTCCCATTTTTCACTAGATAAATTATAATTTTCTAAAATACTTTTACTATTTAAATTATCAAGCATATTTTTCATATTATCTGTTCCAACTAAATTAACATCTATATTATTATCACTTAGTATTTTATTAACAATATTATAATCTTCGGGATGAATATTAGTTTTATCTAAAGGATTATCACCATTAAATATTCTAAGAAACCCAGCAGATTGTTCAAATGCCTTATCATTTCCTTCAACACTTTTTAATTCTTCCCTAGATTTAATAATTCCTTTTTTCTTACGATAATCAAGAATCTTTTTAATAATACTTTTGTTTAACCCAGAAATATAACTTAAAATACTTTCACTAGCATTATTTAAATTGACACCGACTTTATTTACTACTTTACTAACAACAAAACCTAATTCTTCATCAAGTTCTTTTTGTTTTAAATCATGTTGATATAAACCTACACCAATACTTTTAGGATCTATTTTAACCAACTCTGATAATGCATCTTGTAATCTTCTTCCTATACTTACCGCACTTCTTTGTTCAACAGAATAATCAGGAAATTCTTTTTTTGCCAAAGGTGAAGCAGAATACACACTAGCTCCAGCTTCACTAACAATTATATATTTAACATCTAAATTATATTTTTTAATCAAATTAGCAACAAAAGCTTCACTTTCTCGAGATGCAGTTCCATTACCAATAGCAATAATTTTTACATTATGTTTTTGAATTAAAGCAAGCATAATTTTTTCAGCCATATCTACTTCTTTTTTAGGTTCATGAGGATAAATTACTCCAATTTCTAACACATCCCCACTACTTGATAAAACCGCAAGCTTACATCCAGTTCTAAACGCTGGATCAAATCCCATTACCACTTGACCTTTAATCGGAGGAGTTAATAATAAATTTTCTAAATTATTTCCAAACTCTTTTATACCAAATTCACTAGCATTATCAAATAATTCTGCTTTAATATCACGTTCTAAACTAGGTTCTAAAAGTCTTTTCCATGCATCATTAATAAATTCTTGCATATCAGCTATTAATGGACTCTTTTTATTCCCTATTACTTCATTATTTAGATATTCTATCACTTTTTTACTATCAACACTTAAACTATATGTAATAACTTTTTCTTTTTCTGCCCTTGACAATGCTAATACTTGATGAGGTTTAATATGAGTTATTTTTTGTTCAAAATCATAATATATTTCATATATTTTATTTTCATCAACAGCATTCTTTTTTAATTTTCCTTTAACAATACCATTATACCAATAATAATTTCTAATATATTTTCTATATTTTGGTCTATCACTTATCCAATCAGCAATAATATAACCAGCATTAGTAATAGCATCATCTATAGTTTTTACTTGTTCATTTAAAAAGTCTTTTGCTATTTCATCACGACTTTTATTAGGTAAAGTCATAATAATTTTAGCTAGTGGTTCAAGACCTAATTTAATTGCTTCTGTTCCTTTAGTTTTTCTCTTTTCCTTATATGGAGTATAAATATCTTCAACTTCACTTAACTTTTCTGCATCATCTATAGCTTTAATTATTTCAGGAGTAAGCATTCCTTTTTCATCAATTAATCTTTTTACATCATCTTTACGAGTTTTAAGATTAACAGCATAATTATATTCTGTTTCAATTAATCTTAATTCTTCTTCGTTTAAGTTACCAGTAAGTTCTTTTCTATATCTAGCAATAAAAGGAATAGTTGCTCCTTCATTTAATAAATTAATTACATTTTTAATTTGATATTCTTTTAAATTTATTTTATTACTAACTTTATTAATTACTTCTTCGTTCATTTTTAACCTCTATTTAATTATAAGAGATTTTCCCACTTAAAACAAGTATTATAAAAAGTAACCTCATAGTTACTTTCTAGTTTTTAAATCATCCAATAAATTATTAAAAAAATTATAATTTATACTAAAAACATTTATATAATATCTTTTTATATTTGGTGGTATTTCACAATTTATTTGTTCTTCAATTAATTTAAAAATTTTATTAATATTTTCTTCTCCTATAACCCATAAATAATTAGGCAAAATATCACTAAATTCACTACTACTTACACTCAAAAATTCTTGAATCATTTTATCATTTTCTGATATGCTATTACCCTCCAAAGATAAACCATAATATACAAATTTTGGATCATCTTCTAAACTTCTTGAGTTATCAAAAATTGGTTGTAAATCAACATCTCCATTTTCATATATTACTACACCCCAATTTTCTTCATGGCGATCTTCCTGACCTGTAACTAAGTCAAATATAAATAATTTCACAATTTTCATCATTAACTTTGCTACTATTTCTTGCATATTAGGATAATCTTTAAAATAAACTTCTAAACAATGCCAAATACCTCTTAAATTATTATATTTATATGCATCAACCATTTTATCAACAGAATTGATTATCTCTTCTCCACTAATATATTTTGCATTCTTTACTTTATAATCTTTTGATAAATTACCAGTAAAACCACCAATCATAGCTAAATCATAAAATACAGAATCAAGCCCCATATCTTTTGCAATATAATAACAAATTAATTCATTTAAAGGATTAGATAACGAATCAAATTTAAAATAATAAGTTAATCCATTATATTCAAAACTAAATACAAATTGGTCAATAGAATTTTCAAAAATATCACTTTGTCCGGAATAAAAATTTACCTTTTTAACGCTTGAATCATTTTCTTTTAAATAAGCTATAACTTCATCATGTTTACTGCAAAACTTCACAACTTTAACACTTGAATTATTTTCTTTTAAATAAGCTAAAAATTCATCAATATCATCGCTTTTCTTTACATTTAAAATACTTGTTAAATCTAAATATCCATTTATTCTTTCCATAATTATACCTCTAACATATACTATTTATAATATTTTATCTTAAATTTAGTTCCTTTATCAAGTTTAGAACTAACAATAATTTTTCCATTATCTTTTAAAATAATTTCTTTTGCTAAAGCTAAACCTATACCAAAGCTATTATTAGAACTATTTTTTCCTTTATAAAATCTTTCAAATATATGATTTACTTCACTAGAAGCTATACCCAATCCTTCATCAATAATTTCAATCTGTGTATAAAAGTTATTTTCCTTAAATTCAATATAAATACTTTTATTATCAGGAATATAATCAATACAATTTTTAATTATATTGGATAATGCTTCAAACTCCCATTGATAATCTCCAATAAAAGAAACATTATTTTTTCCATTTACATGAATATTAATATTTTTTAAATCAATTAAAGGATCAACATATTTTAATACCTCAAAAATAATATTTTTAACATTAATATTTTCTTTTTTAAAAACAACTACATTTGCATCAAACTTAGATAGTTTTAATAATTGAATTATTAAATAATTTATATTTTTAACTTGAAATTTTATATCTTCTAAAAATTCTTTTTGAATTTCAGGAGAAACATTATTATCACATAAATTATCTACCAGCAAAGATATAGAAGTTAAAGGAGTTTTTAATTGATGAGAAATATTAGTTAAAGAATCCTTAACACTTAATTTTTCTTTTAATTCATTTTCTGCTTTTTCTTTTAACATAACCGTTGTAGTATATATTTCATTTTTCAAAATACTATACATACTTTCTTTATTATTTGTTAATTTTAAGTCATAATTTCCTCTATTGATATCTTTAATATATTCAACAATTTCATCTAGTTCTTTTTTCTCTTTTTTTCTATTAAATAGTATTACTATAAAAAATATTAAAGAAATTATACCAATAAATATTGAATTTAAAAATAAAGAATGTATAAAACTATTTTTAAATGAATACAATACACTAATATCACTTTTACTAATTCCATAATTATTTAATAATGTATTATCGTATTCACTTAAATTAATTAATTTTATAATTTTACTTTCATCATAATCCGGATAATCTTTTTTTATTTCATAAATAACAGTATTAACAAAACCATTAACCAAATTACTATATTTAGCATAATCAAAATAAGTAATAATACCAACTGAAAATAGTAATACAACATAATTAATAATAATTATTTTTTTCATTTATCCACCCTATAACCGATACCTTTTATTGTTTTAATAATTGAATCATTATTTAATTTTTCTCTAATTCTTTTTATATAAACACTTAAAGTATTATCATTAACTATTTTACCAGTAATATCCCAAATTCTATCAATTAATATATCTCTTGTAATAACTCTATTAAAATTTTGAAATAACAAAATTAATATTTTATATTCTAAACTTGTAAAATAAACTTCATTATTATTAACAAAAACTTGACTAGAATCCAAATTTATAATTATATTATCTTTTTGAATAATATTTTTTTCTTCTTTTTTTCTTATAATTTTATTTATTCTTGATACTAACTCTTTAGCTCTAAAAGGCTTGATAATATATTCATCAACACCAGAATCAATAGCATCAACAACAATATCTTCATCATCTTTTGCAGTTAATATAATTGTGTGTTTATTTTTTAAATGTGTTTTATAAAATACCAACCCATCACCATCAGGTAGCATCAAATCCAAAATAACTACATCAATATCACTAGATAAATAATTTAAAGAATCACTCAAATTATTTGATACTACCACATCAAAATTATTTTGTTTAAGTAAATAAACTATAGCTTTAACAATCATATAATTATCTTCTATTAATAATATTTTATTCATAACACATCCCCTTAAATTATAACAAAAAATCATCCAAAGATGATTTTTAAATGTTATCATTTCTTATTGTTTCAATAATATTTTGTTTATTAATTTTTTTAACAGACACATGCATTATTATAAATATAAGTAAGAATACAACAACAATAGAAATTATTATTGCTTGAATTGGTAACATAAAACCTAAGTCATTTCCCACTTGAAAACCTTTATAAATTGCATATGAGCCCAAAATACCTAAAGGAATACCAATAAGTAAAGATTTTGTTCCATAAAATATACTTTCTAAACGAATTAAACGATTAAACTCGCGCTTTGTCATACCAATAGATTTTAACATTGCAAATTCTTTACTTCTTAAATTCATATTAGTAGTTATTGTATTAAATATATTAGTTATACCTATTAAACTAATAACTATTATAAAACCATATAAGAAGATTGCTACAAGTAGTAATATAGATTTTTGAGCATTTACCTCTTTTTCAACATTAAATAAATAATAATCATAATCGATATTTTTTAAGTAGTCATTAATATCACTTTCTAACTTAGTAGCATTACTACTATTTATATAAAGTCCATCATAATCATAATCTAATTTATCCATTAAAGAATCAGGTATAATTAAATATCCGCTAGAATTATAATTACTTTCTAATCCCATTGGCCTTATATCAGTTCTATTTGCAATTTTAATTTGATAATTATTACCATTTTCAAATTTACCAGTTACAACATCCCCCAAAGATAAATTATAAATGTTAAAGTGTTCATACCGATCATTTCTATAATAAATAAAATCATCAATTAATATACCACAATCTTTATAATCATCAATATTACCATCGATAGCTTCAACATACCTTTTATATTCGGCATCTCCTAAAGCAACAATTTGCAAGTATGATTTTGCATCGTCTGTGTAATTTTCTTTTTCTTCACCATAATAATTAAAAAATCCTTTATCAGACATATATTTTTTCATATCAACTTCTAATAAAATACTACGATGTAGCGAATACTTGTCGATTGTGCCAAGTGATAAAATATTGTCATATGCTGCTTTAATTTCATCATTAGAAATTTTATCTGCCTCAGTTGCTTTAGGATAAATAGATAATTGTATGTTATATTTAATATCTTTATAATATTGGCCTGCTAGACCAAAACCATAATTTAAAAGTGATGATAAAGATATAAAAACAGAAACGCTAACTACTAATGATATTACAGTAGTTCTATATTTTTTTCGACTCCGTTTTAAATTTTTATAAGCAATTTCACCACCAACACCAAAAAGCTTACTAATTATTTTAGGAGTTTTTAATTTTTTAGCATTAATTTTTATTTCATTATTATTTCTAATTGCCTCAATTGGAGAAATTTTACTAGATTTACGAGCAGCACTAATAACAGATAAGTAAATAGTTATTACTCCTAATAATATACTTAAACAAATTGGTAAAATAGGAATACTAAAAATAAATTTTGTATCATTAATGAATTCTGGTATTAAAAGATTAACAATATTACATAAAATAAAATCCGCAAATATTCCAGATAATATACCAATAGGAATACCTATTAATCCAAGAATAGATCCTTCATACAAAACATTTTTCTTAATTTGTTTACTTGTAGCCCCAACACTTGCAAGCATACCATATTGTTTAGTTTTTTCAGTTATAGATATATTAAAACTATTTCGAATTACAAAAACACTAGTTAAAATAATTATACTTACCACAACACTAGCAACAGTATATATCATATCTTGATTAGAATCACTTAAACCCACTCCTTGCCAACGGAGTAAGTCACTATTTAAATTATAACTATAATCCTTTAATTCACTACTATTTATTAAATTATTTAAAAAATCTTTATAATATCCAGGATCTTTAAATAATAATGAAACATCATATGTATCACTAGTTAATGTATCAGCATATGTAATTACAGTATAACCAGGTGCATTGTATGGTTCAAAGTTATAATCTAACCTTTCCATGATACCTACTACAGTATATTCTTTAGAATACTTATACTCTAATTTTTCATTACATTCATCAACTTCATTATATCCTTCTTCGTAAACAAAAGTTGGATTTTTTTGATTTAATGTAGAACCATCACTACATATACGATTACTAATATCTAAAGTTATTCTATCACCAATATTTATTTCAACTTCTGCATTATCTATAACACTTTTAGAAATAATTATTTCAGAAGAATTTTGAGGTAACCTACCATCTTCTAAATTTATCGAAGTATTTTTAAAAGCTTCTTTTGTATAACCTAAAACATATAAATATGGTTTATAAGGATTTTGACTTCCATTTAAAGGAGCATACCCCAAATTTTCTATTAAATACATAAGCTCAACATGACGATTATTTTCAAAATATTTTAAATCTTTTTTTAAAACTGATTCTATTGTTATATGTCTATTTCCAGAATTTTCTTTAGCATTTTCAATTAATGTGGCTTGCAAACTACTAACCATACCAGCAACAGCACAAATTAATGCAGTAGATAATATAATACCAATTATTGTTACAATTGTTCTTTTTTTATTTAATTTTAAATTTTTTAAAGTAAGTTTATTTAATATATTCATATTATTACTTCCGAACATCACTTATAATTTTACCATCTTCTATGGTAATTATTCTATTTGCTTCATTTGCAATTTCTAAATCATGAGTAATAACAATAATTGTTTGATTATATTTTTGATTAGACTTTTTAAGCAAAGATATTATTTCATCACTAGCTTTTGAATCTAAATTGCCAGTTGGTTCATCCGCTAAAACTAAAGCAGGATTATTTATTATAGCTCTTCCAATAGACACTCTTTGTTGTTGTCCCCCAGATAGTTCATTAGGTAAATGATTTTTTCTATTTTCTAAACTTAAAGTTTTTAACAAATCATTTAAATGCTTTTCATCAACACTTTTATTATCTAATTTACATGGTAAAGTAATATTTTCTACAACATTTAAAATAGGTATTAAATTATAAAACTGATAAATTAAACCTACTTGTCTTCTTCTAAATATTGCAAGAGCATCATTATTCATAGCATAAATATCAACACCATCTATAAATACTTTTCCACTAGTTGGTCGATCAACACCCCCTATTAAATGTAATAAAGTAGATTTACCAGAACCAGATGCTCCAACTATTGCAACAAATTCACCCTTAGAAACGCTAAAAGAAATATTATCAACAGCATTTATTTTAGTTTCCCCTTTTCCATAAACCTTGGATAATTTTTCTACTTTTAAAATTTCCATATAATCATTCCTTTCAAAATAATTATATTTTTTTAAAGTGACTATTAAATGACTTTTTATAAAATACTTTCTTGATTATTATATCCAATATTTTCAATAACCTTAATTAAACGATTATATTCATTGGTTAAAGAATCATTATCAAATATAATATAATTTCCATCATAAATCCAATGACTACTATTATCATTTAAAAATGAATAATAATTAATGAAGCCATCAATTACATCAATTACATATTTTAAATCATTATCAATATCTTGTTGATAATCACTTAACCCAGTCATAATATTTTTATAATAATCTATATAATATGAATCTAGTTTATATTCTTTTATTCTATTATTAATATTATCTTCATCAAACAACAGATAAAAACTATCCTTAAAATTTTGGGTTTTTAATTTTACATTTTCTAAATAATTTATATTATCGTTAATATATTTATAATTTTCATCAAAATATTCAAAATTTATTATTTTTAAAAATTTATCATCATTATAAGTTTTATCAAAATCTCTTAAAACATCAATAACTTCTTTTAAATAATTCTTTACTACTTCTTCAACAATTTTATAATCTCCATTACTAACAGTTTCATTTAATTTGATATCAATTAAATCATTATGAATATCACTATTAGTAAGTAAATTATCTATTTCATCAAACTCATTAGATAATTTTTTTTCATTCAAACTATCTTGATAAATATAATAAATTGCCAAAGACATAAACCCCACAACCAATGCAATACCTACTCCAATTAATATTTTTTTTAAAGTTTTCATTTAATCACCTAATTAATTATACCAAATAATACCAGCTTATAAAACAAATAATTGATAATACTATTAAGGGAGGTAAATATGAAAAATATACCAGAAATGATATCTACAAAAGATATTGCATACATTAAAGATATGTTTAATTGGAATTACATATTATTCAAAAAATATGATAATTACCTAGAAAATATAGAAGACGAAGAAATTTGTAAATTAACAAATGAATTGTCAAATTTGCATTTTAACAATTGCAATGAATTACTAAACTTATTAGAAGGAAGTGATAACTGTGAATGATAAAGAATATATAATGGATATATTAGAATCTGAAAAAAATTTATCAGTTAATATGACATACGCATTAAATGAAGCAAGTTGCGACAAATTATATAAATCTTATTTAAAGATGTTTGAAAATATAAATAAAAAAGTTAAAGAAATATTTGATTTATCATATAAATTAGATTTTTACAAATTAGAAAAAGAAGAAGGGAAAAAAATAAAGTCTACAATTAAGACTTTAACTCAAGACTTGAATTCTTCTTCATCAGATGAATCAACAAAATAAATTCTAGCTTTTGCATATTGTTTAAGACGATATATATAAATATAATCTCTTTTAGAATCCGTTAAAAAACTATAAACAGATTCCCAAATTGAAAGCCAACCTAGAATTAAAATAATTTCTTTAATAATATTAACAAAGGAAAAATAATATATAATAATTAAAACTATTCCTATTAAAAAAAGGATAGTTTTTTTAAATTTAGATTTTTTATAATAATAAAGTTCATCTTGAACTTTTAAACCAAAGGTTCTTCTAATAGTATCAATCATTTTATTTTTTTCATTATTAGTTAATTTTAATTTAGTATAAATATTAATAACTATTTTATTTTTATAATCATCACCATAACATGCATCAAATAAATAACTGCGCAACTCAGGATTTAAAATATAATTAGAATATTTACAATAAAAATCCTCTTTCTTTTTTAAATTTAATTTAATTATTGTTTGCACACTAAAACTCCTTTTTAATATTGCTAAATTTTTATTATTTATTATATATTATCATAAAATTTATAAATTTAAAATAAAAAGCAAACCCATTTTTGTGTTTACTTTTATCCTTTTGATTTATTCAATTAAGCCACTTATATCACTTATTTTTTCTTCTAAATTATTAATTTTATCTTCAAGGTCGTTAATTATTACATCTTTTTCATAAATTTCCTCTTCAAGTTCATAAACTCTATTTTCATAATATTCAAATTTGTTATATTCTTCTTCTTTATCTTTATAATATTTTTCTAAATTGTTTTTAATAATATTTATATTTTTTTCTGATGTTTCAATTTTCACATCCATATTCATTAATAAATTATAATTGTATAATTTTTTCTTTTTCAAATCATTTTTTATTAAATCAATATAATTTAAAGTTTTATCAAAAGAAACATATTTATAAATACCTAAAAAATTATTATTTAAGTCTATATTAACATTTAAATAGTCATCGTAATAATTAACAACAATATTTACATCATCTTTTAGATCATTATTTATTACATAATTAGTATTAAAATAATCAAAAAAAACTAAATCATCTCGCATTTTAAATGTATATTCATAAGTATCTGCTGAAACACTAGTAGGTAATTCATCTTTATAATCAACTTTAGATATTTCATAAGTTGATATACCTATTCCTACACCTAAGGTAATTAAAGAACCTAAAAAAATTAAAAACATTCTTTTGTTAATTAAATTGGCATTTAAAAGAATTTTTATAAGTAATTCTATAATTACCAGCAAAAATAATACCGCACCTAGTAAAGCTATAAAAATGCCAATAAAATGAATTCCAATAAATTGCATTATTAAAGTTAATGTAGTAATTATAACTAATATTATAAATGAAATAATAATAGGTAATAAAATCAAAATTATACACATTTTTAAAAATATATTAAATATTTTAGCTAAAATATCAAATAAGAAAAAGTTATGTTTTTCTTTTTTATTATTTAAAATGAGATCATTATTATCTTCAGTAAATTTTACATTATTATCATTATCATCTTTAATTTTAATACCTTCACTTCTATTAAATTTATCTAAAAATCTTATTTTATAAACATAAACAAAAATTGCAATAAATAAAATTAAATAAATTGTATTAGAAATAAAATACCAAATACTAGATAAAATATCATACGTTTTTGAAGAAAAATTAATAAATATTTTAATAATAGAATTATTTATAAAATTAAATGGTATTTTAAAAATGAGTAAAATTATAAATAAAATAAATAATTCAATAATACATTTTCCTTTTTCTTTAGATGTCATACTTTTAAACATTTCAAAACTTTTATTTATTATATCTAAAATAGAATAAAATAAATTACTAAAATTATTTTTAGATCTTTCTTTAATATTTTTATCAGTTACATTGTCATTAGTTAAATCATCTAAAGTAACGTTAAATATTTTACACAAGCTTAATAATTTATCCATTTCAGGATAAGTAGTTCCAGATTCCCATTTAGAAACGGATTGCCGAGAAACCTCTAACAAATCTGCCAATTGTTCTTGAGAATACCCTCTGTCTTTTCTTAATTTTTGTAGTTTTTCACAAAACTTCATTTTTATCACCTCGAATAAATTTTATTAAATAAATAATAAAGTAACTACCAACTTTTAGTTGTTTTTTGTTAAATTTAAGTTGCATATACTGTTTTGCAACTTAGTTGCATATTTTTTAAAGACCAATTATTTTAATTAACATAATTATAACAATTATAGTAATCAATACAAATATAACATATAAAATAACTTTTAACCATGTAATAAAATTATCTAACAATTTAACCACCTAAATAAATAATAAAAAAATTGGTTAAAAAATCTACCAACTCTTAGTTTCTTAAGGTAAGTTTTAAGTTGCATAACCTACAGATTCAACTTATTTAATATATCTTTTTTATTTAAACCAATTTTTTGTAATTCTTTTATTTTATTATTTATTACATTTATAGTATCATCTATTTTTTTATTTTTTACTTTAGTAACATCATCTACAATAAATGTTCCTTTAGTTGATTTAGATATAATAACATTTAATTGTTCTAAAATATCATAAGCTTTTTTTACAGTATTAGGATTTACACTTAAATTACAAGCTAAATCTCTAATTGAAGGAATTTGACTACCTGGAGACAAAATATCTAAAGCAACAAGTTTTTCTATTTCACTAACTATTTGCTCATAAATAGGTATTCTACTTTGGTAATCAATATTAATATTCATTCCTTAAACACTCCATAATCTCCATACTCCTTCAATAGTATTTTTGAATCTATAATATAGTTGCATGAACCACTAGAAAATATTATAGCATAATCTTGAATTTTATCATACTTATGGTTATCTAAAAAAGTTAAAAAATTACTTTTATTGCCATTAATATAGTCTAAAAACTCAATTTTAATATTACTACAAAATATATCATTATCATTATTAAAATTAGTAACAAAATCTTCATTAACATATTTTTTAACATAATTTAAAAGATCTTTATTTTTACCAACATTTATTGTCATTTTTTTTAATGAATGATTTTCATATTTATAAACATTTAAGTAAAACGATGTATAACTGTCTTCTTTATAAGTATCAATATGACTAATAACATTATTTAAAAAATTATCATTTAATGGAATATTTATATAATTATTAGAATCAGCAGTAATAAATATAATATTTTTATTAGTAACTTTTTCATTTAATTTATTATTATTAATATATTTTTTTAATTCCTGAAAAGTATAATTATTTATATAATAATTTTTATAATAATTATTATCAATATAAACAACAACATTATTTTGACTATCAGAAACATTATTATCTTTTATTATTTTTTTAATTATATCTTGGTTATTTAATAAAACTTTAGAACTAACATTTAAAATGTTATCATAATATTCAATTATTATTTCTGAAGGAATATCAATTATTTTATTATTATTTTTATAATAATAATTAATTGCAAAATAACTACAAAAAATAACAACAGAAACTACCATAAATTCAAACAAAGTTTTTATTGGATTAATAAATTCTTTTTTCATTATTAAATCAAATACAAAATAATAACCTAAGCAAATAATAATACTAATCATTAAAAAACTAATACTATCCATAAACATCATAAAACATATAAATGAAATAGGCAAATAAGTTATAAATTTTAACAATTTATAAGCATAAACATTTTGAATTGAAGATTCAGAATATTCCATTTTATGATTCTTAAAAGCATAATAGCTTAAAATTAAATAAATAACATTTAAACAAATAGTTTTTAATAAACTTTGATTTTTATACCCATAAACATAATAATTTATTAATGAATTTAAATTGTTTGAATAATAATGTTTAATTTCATAATAATATTCATTATCATTATTACCTAAATTTACTTCATTAGGCATACACGATGAATCATTACATCTTATTAAAACTTTTTCATTTCTATATTTAAAATTGTAATTAATTAAGGTAATACAAGGATAAATTAACAGTATTATAAGATATACAAGAATAAATGAACTCCAATTATGTGATAAACATAAAGCCAAAGAAGAAACTAGAAAAACAAAGAAATAAGTTATTAACCAATAAACAAAATAATCAAGTAGGACTTCAAAAGGAATAAATATTTTAGTAAACAAAGATAATAAATATAATCCCAAAGTATTTAACAGAATAATAAAAATAATAATAATAAATCCTCCTAAAACATTAGTAAAAAATATTTTTTTTCTACTAATAGGTTTAGAAATTACAAAATCAATAACATTTTTTTTAAGTAAAAAACCAAACAAGATATAAGATAAAATTAAAGGAAAAATAAAAGCTATAATGGATGTAATCTTACTAATCTCAATAAAATCCAAAACATAATTATTTTTAAATAAATTAAGGTATATCATCCAAATATTAATAAAAGGAATGATACAACATAAAAATATTAATAATACTTTCGATTTTTTAAAGTTTTGATACAAAAAATTAAAATTAAATAACATTTTTAAATTCATAACCCAATGCCTCCATTTGATAAATAAATATCTCTTCTAAAGTTAAAGGTAAAAATTCAATAAATATTGAATCTAAACTATTTAAATATTTTTTTGCTTTTTTACTATCTTTAACAATTAAGGTAATTACTTTACCTACTTTTTTATAAGATAAAATATTTAATTTTGAAAATGCATCTTTATCAAATTCATTTTTTAAAGATATTTGAACTTTACATATATCACTTTTCAAGCTGTTTATGTCACTTTCAAAAAAAATTTTAGAATCATGTATTAAACCTAAATTATCACAAATATCTTCAAGTTCTCTTAAATTATGAGAAGTCATAATAATCGTAGTATCCTGCTTTGCCATTTGATTAATTATTAGTTTTTTAAAATAATTTCTGATAATTGGATCAATACCATCAAACGTTTCGTCAAAAAACATGTATTTTACATTCGTAGCTAATGCACATATAATTGCACACTGACGTTTCATGCCTTTAGAAAAAGAACTAATATTTTTATTTATATCTAATTTTAGATTATTAGCAAGTTCATAAACAAAAGACATATCAAAATTATTATACATGCTTTTATAAAAAGAAGCTAAATCCTTCAAAGTATATCCAGAATAAAAATATAAATCATCTGGAACAAATACCATTTCTTTTTTTATTTTTTCATTATCATAGACATTTACATTATCAACTAATACTTTTCCATTATCAGGTTTATAAATGCTAGTAATTATTCTAAGCAAAGTTGATTTACCTGACCCATTTGTTCCTACCAAACCATAAATAATATTATCAGGTATATTACAACTTAAATTCATCAAAACATCTTTTTTTCCATTAAAACTTTTACTAATGTTTTTTATTTCAATCATAAATCCTCCGTTGTATTATTTGTAATAATACAATTAAAATATATCATAAAATGAAATTTATGACAATAAAAAAATGTAAAAAATATTTTTTACATTTTCCCTAATTTTCTGCCTTGAATATGATAAGCAATTAATAACTGTAATCTATATGGAATAAATCTTGAAAAAAACAAAGTCAATTTCATTTTAAAAGTTGGAATTATTATCATTTTTCTTTTAAACATTTTATCTATTCCATACTTAGCAACATATTTCGGAGAAATTTCTTTTATAGAAAATTCTCCTTTTGCTACTTTATTAAAATTAGTATTAACAGGTCCAGGACATAACGCAGAGACAGAAACTTTACTTTTAATATGACGTAATTCTTCATTAATTGCCATCGTAAGCTTTGTAACATAATTTTTCGTTGCATAATAAGTGCTTAATCTAGGACCAGCCATAAACCCTGCACTAGAACAAACATTTAAAATATATCCTGAATCTTTTTTTATAAAATCTTGTAAAAATAACTTAGTTAAAATATGATAAGTTTTTATATTCAAATTAATCATTTCTAATTCTCTATTTAAATCTGTTTTATCAAAAGTTCCAAACAAACCAAAGCCAGCATTATTGATTAATATATCAATATCATCATTTTTAACTAATTCATATAACTTAAATACATTTTTTTCATCAATTAAATCTAAAGAAATAATTTTTACATCAACACTAACATCATCTTTTATTTCATTTAATTTTTCTTTATTTCTTGCCACCAATATTAAATCAATATTTAATTTTGCTAAATAATAAGCCATTTCTAATCCAATACCACTTGATGCACCAGTTATTAAAGCTTTCATTAATCACCTTCTAATACACTAATTATATTTGGTTGTATTTGTTTTTTTCTAGATACAATTTTTGGTAAAAACATACCTTGATAAATATCATCTAATCCAAAACTATCTTTAATAATATCAATAGATTTATCATTATAAATTACATAAGACCCATTTTTTAGTATATCAGTTATAAAAATAACTACAACACTATAACTAGCCTCAACCATTTCATTTAAAATTCTAATATATTCATTTATATTCTCTTTTATAGTATCAAAGTCCATAGTCATTATTTGACTTATTCCTAAAACTTTATTACCAACAACATATGATTTAAAATCAGTTTTTATTAATTCTGGAATAGATTTTCCTTCAATAGAACTTGCTGCCTTTAACATTTCAAGTCCATATTTATCTATATCCACTTTTGCTAGTTTAGCAAGCTTTATAGCAACAAATTTATCATCTTCAGTAGTAGTTGGACTAGTTAAAAGTAAAGTATCAGATATTATCGCAGATAACATTAACCCAGCAATATTACGTGGAATAGGAACTTTATTTTTTACAAACTTTTCATAAATAATTGTTGCTGTGCATCCAACAGGCTTAGATTGAAAATTAATAGGAACTTTTGTCCCAATAGTTCCAAGATTATGATGATCAATTATTTCTAATATCTCTGCTTCTTCGATTCCATCAACAGATTGAGCTAAATTATTATGATCTACTAAAATTACTTTTTGTTTTTCATAATCATTTGGACCAGTTAATCTAATTAAACCTAAACACTCATTTTTATTATTAACTATTGGATAATTAGTATGATTAATCTTATGAGTCATTGTTTTAAAATCTTCATAGTAATCATCATTATTAATTGTTACAGGATTTTTATTAACATTTATGCTTTTTATATAATTACTTAATAAAATTTTACTAGCTATTTGGAAACTATCAAATTCAGAAGCAATAATGTTTATCTTATTTTTTTCTGCTTTTTTTATTAACCTTTTTTCTATATTAATATTTAAAGGAAGAATAATTAATTTAACTTTAGAATTAATTGCATATTCCAAAACTTTATGTCTATCCCCAACTATTAATATATCTTTTTCAGATAATTCAATTTCCTTTTGTATAGTTTTACTTTGCAAACCAGCAATTAAAATATCACCACTAATATAATCATCAAATTTTGTAATAACTTTAGCATTCAATGTATCAATTATATTATCAAATTTTGTGTGAACTATTTCTTTATTGCCATTAATAAGATATCTTGCAATTTCTTTTAATGTAACATAACCTGTTAATTTCTTTTTTTCATCTATTAAAGGAATAGCAGTAATATTTTGTTTTTGCATCAATTTAAAAGCAGAATCAATTGAAGCATTTTCATTAATATAAGCTTTTTTATCATATTTTATATTTTTTATTCTAACTCGAACATCATTTAAATAACTAGGAACAGGTTCATTAAAATAATTTAAAACAAATTTTGTTTCATTATTAATATTACCTAAAACTTTAGGAACAGTTTTAGCTCCCAAAGCATTTTTCAAATATGATAATGCAATACTAGAACACACAGTATCAGTATCTGGATTTTTATGTCCAAAAATAAATATAGCCATAAGACACCTCTTCACGTTTTAGATTTTAACATAATATCTTATTTTTTTAAATACCTTTTAATTCAAACAATATATCTCTAAGTTCCATAGCTCTTTCAAAATCCATTTTACTTGCAGCTTCCTTCATTTCTTCTTCAATTTGTAAAATCATCTTTTGTTTATCTTTAGCACTCATCTTCTTTTTCTTTTCTTCTTTTATTTCATTAGACACAACATCTTTTATTTCTTTAATTATAGTTTTTGGAATAATATTATGTTCTTTATTATAATGTTCTTGTATTTCTCTTCTTCTTTTAGTTTCTGCTATTGCTTCTTTCATAGCATCACTAATAGTATCAGCATACATTATAACTTTACCAGATGAATTTCTAGCACATCTACCAATAGTTTGGATTAAACTTCTACTACTACGTAAAAATCCTTGTTTATCAGCATCTAAAATACATATTAAGCTTACTTCGGGAATATCTAAACCTTCTCTTAAAAGATTAATTCCAACTACACAATCATATATACCTTTTCTTAAATCATGAATAATTTTTAATCTTTCCAAAGTTTTAATTTCACTATGTAAATATGCAACTTTTATATTTAATTCTTTTAAATAATTTGTTAGTTCCTCACTCATTCGTATAGTAAGAGTAGTTATTAAAACACGTTCATTTTTATCAATTCTATCTCTTATTTCATTTATTATATCATCAATTTGACCTTCAGTAGGACGAACTTCAATTAAAGGATCAAGTAAACCAGTTGGTCTTATTATTTGTTCTACAAATTTACCATCAGTTTTTTCTAATTCATAATCCCCTGGAGTTGCAGAAACGTATATAGCTTGATTAATATGTTCTTCAAATTCACTAAAAGTTAAAGGCCTATTATCAAGGGCACTTGGCAAACGAAAACCATAATCAACTAATGTTTGTTTACGCATTCTATCTCCATTATACATACCTCTAACTTGAGGCAATGTAACATGAGATTCATCAACAACTAATAAAAAATCTTTAGGGAAAAAGTCAATCAAACAGCTTGGAGTTTCTCCTTCATCTCGTAATGCTAAATGTCTAGAATAGTTTTCTACACCATTACAAAATCCTGTTTCACGTAACATTTCAATATCATAATTTGTTCTTTCTCTAAGGCGTTGTTCTTCAATTAATTTATTTTCATTTTTTAATTCTGCTAATCTATTTTTTAATTCTTCTTCAATTCTAGTAATAGCTATTTCCAACTTATCTTTACTAGTCACAAAGTGTGATGCAGGAGAAATAGTTATACTTTTTTTATTATTAGTTACTACACCAGTCAAAGGATCAAAAATAGCTATAGATTCAATTTTGTCATCATCTAAAGATATTCTTATTCCACTAACCTTTTCATTTACAGGAATTATATCTATATTATTCCCTCTAACACGAAAAGTCCCTCTATGAAAATCCAAATCACTTCTTTCATAAGTCATATCAATTAATCTATTTAATATTTTATTACGAGTAATACTATCTCCAACAGTTAAAATAAGCATATTTTTTTCATATTCGGACTTTTCGCCAATACCATAAATACAAGATACAGAAGCAACAACTATTACATCTTTGTAATTTATTAAAGCACTTGTCGCTGCGTGCCTTAATTCATCTATCTCATCATTTATTGATGCATCTTTTTCAATATATGTATCACTACTAGGAACATATGCTTCAGGTTGATAATAATCATAATAAGATACAAAATACTCAACATGATTTTCGGGAAAAAACTCTTTTAATTCTGCATAAAGTTGCCCAGCTAAAGTTTTATTATGTGCTAAAACTAACGTAGGTTTATTTACTTCTTTAATTACATTAGCAATAGTAAATGTTTTACCTGTTCCAGTTGCTCCCAATAATACTTGTTCTTTTACACCATTATTAATTCCTTCAACTAACTTATTAATAGCATCTGGTTGGTCCCCACTCGGTTTAAATTTTGATACTAACTTAAACATAACTAACTCCCTTTCTTTACGTCAACATTTAATAAATATATAAAATACTTCAAATAATTTTTTATATAAAAAATAAATCTTATTCTTATTATTAGTATTATTTATTTTAAAATACTATTATATTTTCATCAATTTTTTTCATTTAATCTTTTCAAAACACAACTATTTGCCATTTTAAAATTAGTTAAACTCACTTCATCATCTGGAGTATAAAAAGTAGATAAAATATGTCTATTTAAGTTTTTTTCGTCATCTTCTAAATAAAGACCTAAACCAATACTTTCTAATAATAGCTTTAAAAGAGTTAAACAAACTCTAGAATTTCCATCATAAAATGGCTGATACAAAAAAATAATAGCAATTAAACGTAGTGCATTTAAAATAAATTCATCAGAATTTTTAATGCTTGTTAATAATCTTATATATCTTTGCATAACTTGCTCTATTTCTTTATATTCTAAATCATCTGGTTTATATCTTAAAATTTCACCATCTTCACAATCATTAAATAAATGATAATGAATATTTTCTAATAGAGATATATCAAAATTATTAAGTAATATTAATAAACAATTAATGTTCCTATACTTTTCCAAAAATTCACTATGTTTCATAACCCCCACCTAAACATATTATTGTATTTTTAAATCTTATTTTTTAAAAAATAAAATCACATTAATAGATTATAATATACTTTCTAAGAAAAATAAACCTTTCGGAACAAAAATAATTAAGCCAATAACTAAAGACGCAATAGCCATTACTAAAACTCCACCAGCAGCTACATCTTTTACAAATTTTGCTCTTGGATCTTTTTCTGGCATAGCAATATCAACCATTTGTTCAAATGCAGTATTAAACATTTCAGCACTTATTACTATTGCAAAACAAATAATACAAACAAACCATTCTCCAACACTAATATTTAGTATTAATCCAAAGATAATTACTAGTGCCATTATATTAACATGAATCTTCATGTTTCTTTCAGATAATAATGCAGAGATAATTCCTTTAAAAGCATATTTAAAAGAATTTATTAATTTTTTATTTTTCATAAGCAATCACAAGTTTATTTTAACATTAATAAAATTAAATAACAATCAATTATATATTTTTATTTAACTAACTTTTTTCTGATAATAAAAAACTGCTATAAAATATAACAGTTATTCTTAATTATTCAACTATTATTAAATCATAATCCCTAGAACCAATTTCCAGTTCACTAGCAGCTTCAATTGTATGAATTCCATGTAAAGATTCTATTCTTTTAATTAGCTTTTCTTTACCTAAATCATTTGAATTATAAACTAAATCTAAACATGCTTGATCAACGGCAACAGGATCAATACTTGCAAGAATTCCTATATCATTCATACATGGAAGACTAGCATTACCATCACAATCACAATCTATAGAAATATTTTTCATAATATTAATATATACAATATTACCATTAAAATAATTAACAACACTACTAGCAGCATCAGCCATAGCTTCTAAAAATTTATCTTGTTCAGGTAAATTATTAAATAATTCATATTGATTATCAGTAACACCAGCAGTATGAATTAGCGTTTTACCTTTAGATGATGCACAACCAATACTAAGTTGTTTTAAAGCACCACCATATCCTCCCATAGCATGTCCCTTAAAATGCGATAAAACTAACATTGAATCATAATTTGCCAAATTTTTACCAACATAATTTTTCTTTAAAACTTTACCGTTTGGAACATCAAGTTCTAAATCTGGTCCCAAAGCATCCATTAAATCAAATGAAAAATACTTTTCCCATTCATGTTCTTCGATTAATTTACGGTGTTTTTCAGTTGTATTTCTGGCCCCTTCATATGCAGTATTACATTCCACCACTGTCCCATTAACATATTTTACAATATCCTTTACAAATTCAGGTTTCAAATAATTTCTATTTCCTTTTTCACCAGAATGCAATTTAACAGCAACATTTCCTTCAAGTTTTTTTCCTAAAGCATTATAAATTTTAATAATATTTTCTGATGTTATTTTTTTAATAAAATAAACTTTTGATTTTTTCATTTTTTCTCCTTTTCTTATATATTATTTATCCAATTTTTAATTGTCTCAATTGGAGTTACTAATTCATTTTTATTATAATCACTAGTAAATACAATATTAAATTCATTTACTACTTTTGAATTTGAGCATAAACTTTTAATTTCATTAAATGTTTTACCCAACCATCCAGCATTAGTAGCATAAGGAATAATTATTTTATTTGATAAATCATATTTTTTTAAAAATGCTCTAATAACTGGGGCACTACGATACCACCATACTGGAGTTCCAATAATAATTGTATCATATAAATCCAAATCAATATTAATATCTTTAATTTCAGGAATTTTATCACTGCTTTCTTGATTTTGCTCATCATTAACAACTTTATTATAATCATTTGAATATGAAATAACTGGTTCTAAACGAATTACATCACAATTAATATTTTGTTTAATGATTTCAGCAATATACTTTGTATGTCCTGTATAACTAAAATAAACTAATAATTTCATAAATCCTCCTAATCAATAACATTTTTTATAACATTTTTAGATTTTTCAAATAATATTTTTTCTTCATCATTTAAGTCAATTTCCAATCTTTTTCTAATTCCATTTTTATTAATAATACATGGCTTGCTTATATAGACATCATTAGCTAATGAAGAAACAGTAATTATAGCATTTTCATCATTTAAAATTGCATTAGTAATTCTAACTAAACACATTCCAATACCATATGAAGTATTACCTTTTTTATTAATAATGTCATAAGCAGATTCTCTTACTTCAATTTCTATTTCCTTTTTTTCATCATCACTTAACATAGAATCAATTTTTAAACTACCTACCATTGCACTACTCCACGCAATAAACTCTGAATCTCCATGTTCTCCTAAAACATAGGCATGAACATTTTTAGGATAAATATTAAACCTTTTAGATAGTGAATATCTTAACCTAGCAGTATCCAAACTAGTTCCTGTCCCTATCACTTGTCTATTATCCAATTTAGAGCATTTATAAGTAATATAGCTCATAGCATCAACTGGATTAGTAGCTATTAAAAATATGCCATTAAAACCAGTAGCCATTATTTTATCTATTATTTCCTTAAAAATAACTTCATTTTTTTTAATTAAATCAAGTCTTGTTTCACCAACATTTTGATTAGCACCAGCAGATATTACAACAATTTTAGCATCCCCACAATCATTATAATCACCCGCTTTGACATTCATTGTATTTAATGAATAAGGAATACTATGATTTAAATCCATTGCTTCCCCTAAAGCTTTATCAGTATTTTTATCAATTAAAATTAATTCATCAACACTACATTTTTGATTTATTAAAGCATAAGCATAACTCATACCAACATTACCACAACCAACAATAACTACTTTATTCATCATCTACCTCCATACATTAACTAATATTATCTATATTTATTCTGATATTCTAAAAAAATTATATCAAAAAATAAAGAAAGAAAATAGTTATTTACGTTTTTTCTTTCTTTTCTTAAATAAAATTAATTTTAATAATATAATAAGTGTAATAGTAATTAAAATAATTGATAATAAAGATGGATAATAATCTATATCAGAATTTAAATAAGCACTTGTTGAATATATTAACTCACCATTGCTATAAATTTTCACTTTACCTATTTCACTTCCAAATTTAACATCTTTATTAATTTCTTTTATACCAACAAATTCATATTCTAAATTTTCACTTGTTCCATTTTCCAAATACATTTTTACTTCATCATTTACTGCAATATCATAACTTTTTACTTTACTCCATTTTACAGGCAATGTTGAAATAATTTTACTATCATCCAAAATTACTTGATAACTATAATTATCATTAAAATAATCATAAATTGTTAAAGTATCTTTGACAGCACTATAATTATAATCCAAACTTGAATTTATAACTACTAATAAATAATTTACATCATTCAAATTTGTAATTGAAGCCAAACATCTACCAGCTTCTTTTGTAAAACCACTTTTAGAGCCATCTATTTTATTAATATCTAAAATATTTTTATAAGGCATTAAAGTTGATTTCAAAATAATACCATTACTAGTTGTATATTCTTTTGCTGTAAAAACTTCTTTAAAAGTATCATTATTTAAAGCATATTTTAACATTTTAGCAATATCACTAGCAGTAGAATAATTATTAGTGTCATCTTTACCAATAGGATTTGAAAATTTAGTATTTGAAAGTCCTATTTCTTTTGTCTTTTCATTCATAGCAGTAATAAAATTATCATAACCCAAAGTATTGTTTACTAATGCATTTATAGCATCAGCACCACTTGGAAGTAAAACCCCATATAACAAATCTTCATAAGTTACAATATCACCAATAGAAAAACCTGCTTTTGAATATCCTTCGGTTCCAATAAAATCATTAGCAGTAATAGTTACAGTTTCATTTAAATCATCAATATTATCAAGAGCAACCAAAGCACTCATTATTTTTGTTAAACTAGCAATACTTGTTTTTTCATCACTATTTTTTTCATATAAAATATTATTATCATTTAAATTATATAAAATAACATTTTCACCAGTTATATCAAAACCTTCTGCTAAACAAGAAATGGGAATACAAAAAGAAAAAAGAATAATAAATAAATATAATATTCTTTTCATTATTTTAATTCGTATGTAGTCCCTTCTCTAGTATCTTTTAAAACAATTCCTTTTTCTAATAATTCATTTCTAATTTTATCAGCAGTTTCATAATCTTTGTTCTTTTTTGCTTCATTTCTTTTGTTAATCATTTCCATAATATAATCTTCATTTTCAACTTTTTCCTTATTTTTGGCAAGCAAATCTAAACTTAATACTTCATCCCACTTATCAACTAAATTGTATTTTGTATCATTATCAACATCACTTTTTAATAAATCATATAAAACAGTTATTGCATTAGCAGTATTTAAGTCATCTTCCAAACAAGATTTAAATTTATCATTCCAAAGATTATAAACATCATTATTAATATTGTCACCAAATTTTAAACTATAAGTTTTATTTAATAATTTTTTATAAGCATTTTCAGCACCATCTAATGAATTATAAGTAAATACCAATTGCCTACGATAATGACTCATTAAACACATATATCTAAAACTTAATGGATTATATCCTTTTTCTTTTAAAACACTTACAGTTAAAATTGAACCATGACTTTTACTCATTTTACCAGATTCATCATTTAAATGTTCATTATGAAACCAATAATTACACCATTTATGTCCCAAATAAGATTCACTTTGAGCAATTTCATTGGTATGATGTGGAAATATATTATCAACACCACCGCCATGAATATCTAAATATTCTCCTAAATATTTAATGCTTATTCCAGAACATTCTATATGCCATCCAGGATATCCTAAACCCCAAGGACTATTCCATTTTAATTCTTGATCTTCAAACTTTGATTTTGTAAACCATAAAACAAAATCATTTTGATTTCTTTTAGATGCATCTTCTTCAACACCTTCGCGAACACCTACAACCATATCATCAGCTCTATGGTTAGTAAGTTGATAGTAATCATTTAATTTAGTAGTATCAAAATATATATTTCCCCCAGCTTGATAAGCATAACCATTTTCTAATAATTTAGTTATAATTTTAATATACTCATCAATATTACCAGTTGCAGGACTTACAATATCTGGCACCCTATTATTAAGTAATTCAAAATCATGAAAAAATGCATCAGTATAAAATCTAGCAATATCCATAACTGTTTTATTTTCTTTTTTTGCACTGCTTACCATTTTATCATCACCAGTATCAGAATCACTAGTTAAATGTCCAACATCTGTAATATTCATTACTCTTTTTACATTATATCCCAAATATCTTAAAGTTTTATCTAAAATATCATGACCTATATAATTACGCATATTACCAATATGAGCATAATGATAAACTGTTGGTCCACAAGTATAAAACCCTACTTCATTCTTATTCCAAGGAACAAATTCCTCAATACTTCTTGTTAACGTATTATATAATTTCATAATTCTCCTAACTATTTTTATTTATTCTTAAAGTAGCACTTTTACCATCGTCATTAATTCTTATTAATTCAAGTGTATATTCTAAACTAATTTTATCTAACTCAACTAAAGTTGGTTCAAGTGTTCCCAAATCTACAAATGTAAACTTATGTTGATTAATTAACAATAACTTTACTTTAAATTGACCTTCTCTGTCACATGATACATCCAAACATCGATCATCTTTTATATTTATTAATTTTACAATAACCTCATCATCAACAACTGCATAGTCCATTTCTTCTAATGTAAAATATTTATCATAAGTAGTATTATACTTTTCAACGTCTATAAAAAATTTATATATTCCAAATCCTAGTAAACCCAAAATTATAACCCCTACTAAAATTCTTCTTATTTTTTTCATTTCAATCTTTCAACAATTACATCCTTACCAATTAAATATAATGTATCTGCAAGTTCTGGTCCATGCATAAATCCACTTGCTTTAATTCTAATTGGCATATATAGTAATTTACCCTTTACTCCTAAATTATTTTTAACATTATTAATAGCATTGTTAATATTTTCTATATTCCATTCGTTAATATTTAAAACTTCATCTCTAAATGATTTAATAACATCATCTATTATTGGATCACTATCCATAAATTCTTTAGCTTCAGTATTTAACTCTATTTTATCGATAAAAAAGTGTTCAGTTAGCTCATTTATTTCTTCACCATAATTTAAATGATTTTTATAAATTAATAACAATTTGTTTATCCAATCAATAGATTTATTACTAACATCTCTTTTAAAATATTGTTTTACCCATTCTAAATATTCATCATCTGGCATTTTTTTAATATATTGAGCATTAAACCATCTAAGTTTCATTATATCATATTGACTTGAAGACTTACTTATTCTATTTTCATCAAAGTTTTTAATTAATTCATCTAAAGTAAATACTTCTTGATTTATACTAGGGCTCCATCCAAGCAAACATAAATAATTAACAATTGCATCAGGTAAATAACCAACATTGTATAAATCCATAAAAGATGCATCACCATTACGCTTAGATAATTTATTACCATCTTCACCTAAGACCATTGCAACATGAGCATAAATAGGTTTTTCCCAACCAAATGCTTCATACAACAAATTATATTTAGCTGTTTGATCTAAATATTCTTTACCTCTTATTACATGAGTAATTTCCATTAAATGATCATCAATAACATTAGCAAAGTTATATGTTGGAAAACCATCACTTTTAAGTAATATTTGATCATCCAAAATACTATTATCAATTTTTACTTTACCATAAACTATATCATCAACTTCAGTAACACCAGTTTTAGGCATTTTTTGTCTAATAACATAAGGAACATTATTAGCTAAATTTTCTTTTATTTTCTCTTTACTTAACCTAGAACAGCGTCCATCATAATGAAAAGGCCTTTTGCGCATTTCTGCTTTTTTACGCATTTCCTCAAGTTCATCTTCAGTGCAAAAACAATAATAAGCCTTACCCATTTCAACTAACTCTAACGCATATTTTTTATATATTTCTTTTCTTTCACTTTGAATATATGGCCCATATCCTTTATCATTCATTGGCCCTTCATCTATTTTAAAACCACATAAACTTAATGTTTTATATATAAATTCTATTGCACCGTCTACTTGTCTTTCTTGATCAGTATCTTCAATTCTTAAAATAAAACTTCCATTATATTTTTTTGCAAGTAAATATTCAAATATAGCAGTTCTTAAATTTCCAATATGCATATATCCAGTTGGACTAGGTGCAAAACGTGTTCTAACTTTCATAACATTCAACTCCACCCATATTTTATCAAACTATAAAAAAATTGTCCATTATTCCTCAAAAAAATATTTAAGAGAATAAATTAAAACTTTAACATTTCTTTTTAAATCATTTTTAGACATTTTAAATTCTTTAGAATAATAATTTAAGTTATTGTTAATATCTTTCAAATACACTAACATTTCATCATAATTACAAAATTTTAAAAAATCACTCATCCATATAATTCCATCTAAAAATCCATTTTTGTATCCTTTTTTATATTTTTTATTAAACATAAATATCACTTAATTTAAATTTATGTATATAAAAATTAATTATTAAAATAACTTGAAAAATATAACTCTGGAAAATTAGATAATATAACACTTTTTAAATAATCAATTTTAGCATTAAGATTAGGATATTTACTATAATCTTCCCCTCTACATATTGTTTCAAAAGTTCTTGCTCTATCTTCTAAAACATTACTTCTTGCATAGTTATCTACAAAATAAACATCTTCATTAAACTTATAAGAATCTAAAGTATCATTAAAAACTCGATTTGTATAATATACTCCACTATACATAAAATTAATTGGATTATAACTATTCCATTCACTAAAATAAACCTTCTTATTATTTAAATAATATTCTATTGCATGCATAGTTTCATGACAAGCAATAGTTTTAATATCTTCAATATCACTTACATCTATAGCTATGATATATTTATTATTTTTTAAAGTAAATAAACCAACTACATCTACACTATTGTAATTAGAATTATTCACATTAATTCCACTAACGAAATATATTTCAAACCCATTAAAATTATTTTTATTAAATCTATTAAAAAAATCATAATTAAATATTTTAAAATAATCTTCTAACTCTTCTAAAGCATTAATAATATCATTATAGTTATTTAATTTATACACATTATATTGATCATCCAAATAACTAGGATTATCATATATATTTATATAAACACCGTAATTATTTTTATATTCATTTATTTTATCATTAATCAATCTTTCTTCATAAACAAATGAACTTTCAACATTATTGCCTTCAATATTAAAAATATCATATACATATAATAAACTATCAGTAAATACATATAAATTATTATAATTAACTACAATCTCATTTATATTATAATCTGTATTTAAAGTTATATTTTCAATAATTTCATCTGTATATAAATTATATACATTTATTTTATTACCATTTAAAACATACAAATAATAATTAGTTCCCAAAGTAATTAATTTATTAGATAAGTTATTGATTGGACTATTAAATTCTTTATATTCATCATTTACTACATCATGTATCTTAATTTTATTTTCATTATAAGTAAAAATTCCTTTTTCAAATAAACCATAATTACTAATATTAGTTTCTAAAAGATTAGTATCATCATATAAACTAATTAATTGATTTAAATCATTATATCTTATATATAAACAATAATCATCACAAAATATATCCTTAGTATATGGTGTTTCTAACTCAACATATTTTTTTATAGTATTTTTATAATAACCATTAATATACTGATAACTATAATTATAATCTCCAATTTCAAAACTTAAATTACTTCCATCAGTATTAATTACATAGTTATAATTGCTTTTAATATTTTGATTAATTAATTTATTAAATTTTATATCATAAATAGTTACATAATTACTATCACTACAATAAATATAAGGATAATTATCTTCATTTTGTAATTTACAATCTTTATTTAAAGCTTTTGAATAATTATTAACTTTATTGTTTAAAATATCTATTTCTTTAACTAAAAAATAATCATCCAAATTATATAATAAATAAACTTTTTCATTATTAATAACTTTATTAACAAAATTAAAATTTGAAACATCAATTTCATAAGTTGATAAAGCATAATTTGAATATTCTTCTTTATTGTTTATAAAAAAGTTATCATAATTAACCCAACATAAAACTCCAATTAAAATTATAATTAACAAGCATAATATCTTTAAATTAGTATTTTCTTTCATAACCCCTGCACCATAAATGATATATTACCATATTTTTTTATAAAAAACAAATTTAAAAAATTTAACGACGCCTTACTAATCGCTTTTCATAAATATCTCTTAAACTTGAAATTGCCAAAATATCTTCTTCACTAATATTTGCAATTTTACCTAGTTCACTTATATCGGTTATACCGGTCTTTTTAGAGATTTCTATTAAAGCAAAAATTATCTTTTTAAAATTAATAGCAATATTAGGGTCTTCTAACAATCCATAATCTAAACAAGTAGCATCTGTATAACTTGACTCAATAACATAAGGATGTAATTTTTCTCCTTTTAATTGTTTTGCTTTTTTATATAATCTGATTATTTCATCTAACCACGCATTTGCAAACATAATTAAATTTTCTTTTTGCATTTTTCCTTTTGAAAATAATGAAAAATCTTGTGGATCAAGCGGATTTCCATAAATGACTAAATTATTTTGGCCTAATTTTTTAGAAGCTTTTACAGCAATATAAAAAGCACCAAAAGGAATAGTATTTAAATGATAATCTTTAAAATTTAACATAACTTCTGGATCAACATGTCTTCCTTGGGGAAAAATTATTAAAGAATGATTAGGGTCTTTTAATTTTCTTATTTCATTAAGAATTTCATCTATTTTAACAGAATCTCTTGTAATAGGATAAACATTGAAATATGGCAACAATTTAGCAATTGTAGGAAAATTATCCCAAAATTCTTTATACATAAATGTATCAATGTCATAATCTTTAGCTAATAAAGACCAAATAATATAACCATCTAAATTATTTGTATGATTTGGTGCAAAAATATATTATTTATCTTCAAGTAATTCTTTTTGATATTCCGTTACTTGGAATAGTATTTTAGCATATAGTGTATGCATTAAAATTGCTAGTTTAGGATTTATTTTATGTGATTCCATATATAATGCCTCCCTTTTTATTAAGGCATACTATAACATAAATTTTAAAAACAAACAATTAGATTTTTCAATAAATAAAAAATAAGCTTTTTTTATTTAACAAGCTTATTTAACTAAATTTTTAAATAATTCTAATCTTTCATATCATAAATAACTCTAGCACCATCTGATGTAGCAGTTACTAATTGATAAACATCCTTTTTAATTACATCCCCAATTGCATATACATTTTTAATCGGAGTTTCTAAATTTTCATTTACTATAACGTAACCATTTTCATCTAATATTTTCTTATCAACAATCTCAGTTGCTGGTCTATAACCAATATAAATAAATACACCAGAAACATCAATAGAATTACCATTATCTAATGTAATAGATTTTAATTTACCATCAACCTCATTCATATTTTTTATATTGGCATTATAAATTATTTCAACTTTAGGATTATTTTTAACTTCTTCAACAAGCATTTCTTCTCCCCGAAATCCATCACGACGATTTATTAAATAAATTTTATTAGCAATATTGGATAAATACATTGTTTCTTGTAAAGCACTGTTACCAGTTCCAACAACAGCTATATCTTTATCTTTATAAAAAAAGGCATCACACATAGCACAAGTTGATAAGCCATGACCTAATAAATCTTTTTCATTATCTAACCCTAAATATTTCGGCTTTCTTCCCATAGCTAATATAACTTTTTTAGATTTATATTCATTATTTGTAGTTTTAATAATCTTTTCTTCTTTATCTAAATCTAAATTTACAACTTCTTCTAAGACATATGGTATATCAAATGATTCTACCTGTTCTAATAATTTTTGAGCAAAATCTGGCCCAGTAATATCAATAAGTCCTGGATAATTACTAATCTTATCTATGCTATTTAATAATCCTCCAGGCATACCTTTATCAATGATTAAAACCTTTTTATTACTTCTTTTAGCATAAATAGCAGCAGTAATTCCACTAATACCCATACCTATAATTATAATATCATACATATTATTTCTCCTTTAAAATCTAACTGTTTCCTCAACATCTTGATTATATAAATCCTCATAACGACCTTTTCTACTTGTAATCATTACAATTAATACACCAATTACAATCATTATAATTGATACTATTTGAGCCATTTTAAAGCCACCTAACATTAATGAATCAGTTCTCATAGATTCTATAAAAAATCTTCCTAAACCATACCACATTAAATATAATGCAGTTACTTGACCAACCTTAGTTATTTTAATTCTTCTAATTATTAAAATTAAAATAAAGCCAATTATACACCATAGCGATTCATAAAAAAATGTCGGCTCATAATAAACTCCCCCAATATTCATACCATCAATTATGAATTGAGGAATATGAAGATTTTGTAAATGTTGCAAACTAGTTACAGCACCATGAGCTTCTTGATTAAAAAAATTTCCCCATCTTCCTATTGCTTGAGCAAGTAATAAAGAAGGAACAATAAAATCCAACATTCTTATAGTTCTAATATTGTATTTTTTACAATAAATTATGCAAGTAATTAGACCAAAAATTATTCCTCCATGGATTGCAAGTCCACCTTCCCAAATTTTAAATATATCTAAAAAATTAGAATAAAGATTTAAATTAAATAATACATAATAAACTCTTGCTCCTATTATACCCATAATAATAGTCCAAAAACACAAATTAAATACAAAATCAGTAGGATATTTATAACGTTTTGCTTCTTTTAGAATCATATAAATACCCAAAGTTGCTCCAATAACTATTAAAAGAGAGTACCACTCTAATTTAAAATTACCTATTGTTAAAATATAACGACTCATAAGCATCACCATCCAAATATTTTATATACTGATTATAACATACTTTATAATATTTTTTTTAAAAATTCACCAGTATAAGATTTAGAACAATTAGCAACTTCTTCCGGAGTTCCGACAGTAACTATTTTTCCACCATTTTTCCCCCCATCTGGGCCTAAATCTATTATATAATCTGCTACTTTAATTACATCTAAATTATGTTCAATTACAATAACAGTATCCCCATTATCTACAATTCTATTTAAAATAACCAGTAATTTTTTTATATCATCAGTATGTAAACCAGTAGTTGGTTCATCTAATATAAATATTGATTTACCAGTAGCTTTTTTTTGCAACTCTTTAGCAAGTTTAACCCTACCAGCCTCACCACCAGATAAAGTTGGTGCTGATTGACCTAATTTAATATATGAAAGACCTACATCCATCATCACTTTAAGTTTATTATATATTTTAGGAACATTTTGAAAAAATTCTATGGCTTCACTAACACGCATATCCAATACTTCACTTATATTTTTACCTTTATATTTTATTTGTAAAGTTTCTTTATTATACCTTTTTCCGTGACAAACATCACATGGAACATATACATCAGCTAAAAAATGCATTTCAATTTTTTTTACACCATCACCCCAACAGTTTTCACATCTTCCTCCTTTTACATTAAAAGAAAAACGACTTTTATCATAACCTCTTAATTTTGCTTCCTTAGTAGTAGCAAATAAATCTCTAATATCATCAAAGACACCAACATAAGTTGCTGGATTACTTCTTGGAGTTCTTCCAATAGCATCTTGGGTGATTTGAACAACTTTATCTATGTTTTCAAGTCCTAATATTTCTTTATGTTTACCAGGAACAACTTTACTTTTATATAAATTATTTGCTAACGTTTTATAAAGTATTTCATTAATTAAAGACGATTTACCTGAACCAGATACCCCAGTTACAACAACTAATTTATTTAAAGGAATATCTACATTTATATTCTTTAAATTATTTTCCTTTGCACCTTTAATACTTATTTTCAAGCCATTGCCTTTTCTTCTTATTTTAGGAACATCAATTTTTTCAATACCACTTAAATATTTTCCTGTTAAACTATTAGGATTTTTCATAACTTCTTCTGGAGTTCCTGCAGCCATTACTTGACCTCCAAACTCTCCAGCACCAGGACCAATATCTATTAAATAATCAGATGCAAGCATAGTATCAGTATCATGCTCTACAACAATTAATGAATTACCTAAATCACGCATTTCTTTTAAAGAATTAATTAATTTTTCATTATCTTTTTGATGTAAACCTATACTTGGTTCATCTAATACATATAAAACTCCAGATAATCTTGAACCAATTTGTGTTGCTAACCTAATTCTTTGTGCTTCACCACCAGACAAAGTTCCAGCACTTCTAGTTAAAGTTAAATATGATAAACCTACATTATTTAAAAATTCCAATCTAGATATAATTTCTTTTAATATAAGTCCACTTATTTCTTTTTCACTTTCACTTAATTTTAACTTTTTTAAAAAAGATAATAAATCTCCAATTGACATATTTGTCATATCATAAATATTCTTGTCATTGATATATATAGATAAAACTGATTTTTGCAATCTTTTTCCTTTACACACAGGGCATTCAGTTTCAACCATATAGCCATCAAGCCATTCTCTTACCCAGCCGCTTTTAGTTTCAATATATCTTCTTTCTAATGCCGGAATTACGCCTTCATAAGTCCCCTTAGTATTTCTAGTATTTCCATTTTTAGATACATAATTAAATTCTAATAATTCATTTGTTCCATATAAAACATAATCCAGTTTTTCTCGAGGTATATCTTTTATAGGTATTGTCATATCAATGCCATAATATTTACACACTGTTTCAATTTGCGTAAAGTAAGTTGTAGAATCCATACTAAGAGCTGATATAGCTCCATCAATAATTGATTTATTCCAATTGGGTATTAACAAATCTTCACTTATTTTAAGTTTAGTTCCAAGTCCTTTACATTCTGGACACGCTCCATATGGAGCGTTGAACGAAAAGATTCTAGGCTCTAATTCAGGTATAGAATAATTACATTTTACACATGCATATTTTTCACTCATCAAAATTTCTTCATTATCTACAATAATTACTACTTTACCATCAGCCTTTTTAGTAGCTTGTTCAATTGCTTCAAAAACTCTACTTCTTTCACTATCTTCAATACAAATTTTATCAATAACTATATCAATATTATCTTTTATATTTTTTTCTAATTTTATTTCATCATTTAAACTTTGAATAACACCATTTACTCGAACTTTGGAATAACCTTCTTTTCTAAGTTCATCGAATAACTCTTTATGTGTGCCCTTTTCCCCATGAACAATCGGAGATAAAATCATTGCAGTTTTACCAGCAAATTCCATGACTTTATTAGTCATTTCTTCTATACTTTGACTAGTTATAGGAATATGATGATTAGGACAATATGGAACACCAATACGAGCAAATAATAAACGTAAATAATCATATATTTCAGTAATAGTTCCAACAGTTGATCTAGGATTTTTATTAGTAGATTTTTGATCTATCGAAATAGATGGACTTAAACCTTCAATTGAATCAACGTCTGGTTTTTCATTAACTCCAATAAATTGTCTAGCATAAGCAGATAAACTTTCAACATAACGGCGTTGCCCTTCAGCATATATTGTATCAAAAGCCAAACTACTCTTACCACTACCAGATACCCCAGTCATTACAACAAGTTTGTTTTTAGGGATTTCTATATCAATATTTTTTAAATTATTTTCTCTTGCTCCTTTAATAACAATTTTATCTATATTAGACAATTCTACCACCTCATTTGCATTAAATATTCTATCATATTTTTAAATTAAAATACATAAAAGAATATTGACAAAAATTTTTTTAAATATTTAAATATAAAAGTTGTATAATTCAAGTAAATATGGGCAAACATTAATTTGACATTTTTCTTAATTTGTGTTAAAATAAAGCACGATTAAAAGAAATTTTTGAAAGTTTAAAGGGGGTACTATTATGTACGAAGAAGGAAACAGAAAAATCAATTTTAATTGGGGATCTTTAGCAATTAAATTAGGAATTATTGCTGTAATAGTATTTATAATATGCCTAATTATAACTAAAGTTTCAAACAAAGATGGAAGTGGTAAAACATTGTTTGCTATGGGTGATACTGAATATATTACTAATATCACTTCAATGAAGGATGCTGCTTTTGAATATTTTACACCATCAAAATTGCCAGAAAATATAGGAGAAACACAAAAATTAACATTAGCTCAAATGATTAATCAAAAGCTATTAATTGATTTTACAAATGATGGTGAAACTTGTGATATAAATAATAGTTATATTCAAGCGACAAAAACAGCAGACAATAATTATGCATTAAAAGTCAGTTTAGATTGTGGAGAAAAATCAGATTTTATTGTAACTACGATAGAACAATCAGAATGTGTAGTAAATGGAAATTGTAACAATAACACAACTAATAATGATGTTGTAATAGATGACGACGAAGACGAAAAACCATCAAATGATAATACAAATAATGGTTCATCTAATAATTCAAATAGTTCATCTAGCAGCTCATCAAGTAGTTCATCTAGTAGTAGTTCAGGATCATCTAGCGGTAGCACTACAACAACTGTTAAAACAACTGTTAAAATTACAATTAATTGTTCATCAATGTGTTGTAATGTAGATTGCACGCCTGACGAACCAGATACTCCAGACGAACCAGATACTCCAGACGAACCAGATACTCCAGATGAACCAGATAAACCAGACGAACCAGACAACCCTACAGAAGAAAAAACAAAATATTATAAATTTGTAAAATGGTCTGAATGGTCTGAAGGAAAATCATATGCAGAAGGTGCAGAAAATAAACAATACTCAAAAACAACATATAATTATTGTAAAAGCACAACGAAAAAATATTATTCAACGAGTTATACAAGTTATTTAAACGGACCTAGCACTTATAGTTATGAATTACAATTATTAGATATAGATCCTAACGAAGTTGAAGAAGGATCAATTGGAATAGTTAATTCTAGTATCTCGTATTTTTCAAGTGGATTAACAGATTATGAAAAATATATTGAACTTAAAAAAAGCGGTGGGATATATGCAACAGGAAATAATGATTCTGCAAACGTATCAGTAGGAAGTGCATCTAATTTCAGAAATACATCATTAAAAAGATCAAACTTTGATTTTGATGTAAGCGGTATATATTTAAAAGGTGGAATATATAGAACCAAAGTTACTATAAGTTATTACAATGTAAACGGTGTAAGCCCTCAATATTCAAGTAAATTAGGTAGAAATGTATACTTTGTTCCAATTAAGTTTGATGTAAGTTATGTAAATAGTGATGATTGCATTAGAGATACAGCAGAAAATGCAAATAAATATCCTAATTATGGTATGAGTGATAAAAAAACCGAATACTATTGGATGCATAGAACACCTGAATATAAATGGAGCACACAAACGGAACTAGAAGGATACGAATATACTGGAATCTGGGAATATAGATAAAAAAATTAACCTGCTAACTATTAGCAGGTTTTATTATACTAAAATAATTACAAATAATTTTATTAGAAATTATCTTACAAGATTTAAAAATATACGATAAATTTTATTTTCTTATTTTTAATTATTGGGAATAATTTTAAACCACTAATAAAATAGTAGTTTTAATATTGCAAAATAAAAAGTAGTTTTAAAACTACCTTATTATTAACCTTCATTATCAGTGTCAGTAGTTCCTGAACAACCACTTCCACCTGGATTTTGAATACATTCTGCACAAACTGTATAATTTTTATTTACATTTTCATCATTTGAAGCAAGTTTTAAAACTAACCCAATAATGTTTGGAATAAAAAATATACAAACTGCAGCAACAATTCTCATAGCTAATGATTTAACAGCTTTACCAACAGCCTTATCATCACTAGAAACTACAGCTTTTCCTAAATCAATCATCCCTAATATAAGAAGTATTAATGGGATAACTATTTTAAATACTAATAAGAAATACCCAACAACTCTTAAAATGTCAGATACTTCACTACAAAAATTTACAGGCATTTACAAACAACTCCTTCCTTCATAAGAACTATTTTAAACTAAAAATGCCATAAAGTCAATCTATAAGCTTATTTAAAAATACTAAATAAACCAGATCCACCACTAGAATTAACACGACTAAAACCTAACGCAGATAAAAATGAATTAATTATGGGTTGATTATCAATTTTATCATCTAAATATGGTAAATTATAAAAAACATTACTTCCACTTTCTTTTTCAAAATCTTGAACATCTTTATCACTTAATACACTACGATTTAAAACAATTTTTTGATTTTTTAATTTTTCAAATATTTCATTATCTTTTCTTATTAACTTATTAAGTTGAATTCTACCTGGTTCAATTAAATATATAATATCATTACAATAACTTTCAACAGAACTTTCGTTTAAATCCACAAGTATTACATCATAACTTATATTTTGAGCTAAAAAATCATTAAAAGTAACACTAGACACACTTTCAAGAGAATCATCATTAAAGTATATAAAATCATTATCATCAACTTCAACTGCTTTTACTTTATACATTTTTTCTAAATGTAATTTTAATAAATAAATCAGAGTTGTAGCGCCAGCATGATCTGTAACATTTTTAAAACCAATAACTTTTTGATCAATTTTACCTTTAGTATTGTCAACTGCATGTTCATTTAAAGCAGGTTTTTTAAATCCACTTATATTATGATAGCTAGCAACATCTTTATATGTATTAGGATTATCAATTAAAAATTTAATTACATTTACATTTGTAGCAAAATTATAAATACCCATTGATACTAATTGTGATAAATATACCGGAGAATTTACAGCTTCAGAATCATCTAAAAGCAATATTACTTTTGACATATCAAAATTAACTGATAAATTTTGAATAACATTAATATTCTTATAATCTTTAATAGCAGTAATATCAATAATCATTTTATTAAAATAAAAATTAGAAAATTGTGCTATTAATTCATCAACAGTAAATTCACCTGTAACAACTTTTATTACGTCAATACCTAATCCTGATAACAATGCACTATATTTATTTGAAATAATTACATTCATTTTAATTTCCTTTCTAATAACGACTCATACTTCCCAAAAATGTTTCAGTTCTACCATTAACCTTAAATGTCATAAAATCTCCTAAAAAAGGCAAACTAAATTTATAAAATACTGTAACGTTATAATAAATTTTACCATTTACACTTTCTTCTTTAAAACAATACAAATAATTTTTTCCATTTTCTACATTTTCTGGAACACTATCATAATTTTTAACAGCATACCAATCTTCAGAGCATTTACTTACAGTTTTATAACCTTGTGCTGACAAATAATTATTTATTATATTTACAGATTCTGGCGTTACACCTTCATATTTTTCAATTATGCTAAGCATTTCATTTTTCACTCTATAAGCTTTAGAATAATTTATAACTAAAGTTAAAAAACAAGCAAAAATTAAAATAAAAATCAGCATAATTTGCAAAACCCATGTAGATCCCGAAACTTCCCTCATTTTTTTCTCCTTTAATTAATCAGTATAAATTATTTTTGTTTCACCAACAGTTTGAAAATTGTAAATTTGCCTAATAATAGGTAAATCTAGTTGATAAAAAACTGCTACCTGATAATAACTACCACTTTTAAAATCTTCAGTAGCAACCATGCCATCACCCAATTCACCAACTAAATAGTCATCCATATAATCAGTTACACTTACCTTTTTAATACAAACAGCTGCTCTTTCATTATCACCAACTGGTTGTCCATTTCTTTGATAACCCGTAAAACCTTCACCACAATTACCAGTAACTCTATATGATGCATTAGCTAATAATTCTACAATCTCATCACTTAAATTTCTATTATCATCATCTAAATACTTTCCGTTATTTGATTCAATAATATTTACAATTTCATCTTTTACAGCAAAAGCATTAGAATTATTAATAGTTAAGCACATTATAGCAGTAAAAAGTAAAACAAATAAAATAAATATTTGAAAAATTACAGTAACGCTAACAGATTCTTTCATCTAATCACTATCCTTTAAATACACAACTAAAAGTATCGTCAGGATATTTTTCATCCCAACATGTGCAATAATTTATTCCATTCTTTTCATGTAAACCTATTTTTCCATCAATTAAATCATCACCACAATTACAAATTGCTTTATTACATGATGCATTTCTTTTAAAATCTTTATCCAGTATTGGCCATATAAAACCGAAAAAAAAGGCAGACAAGATGGCTATAGATATTGCCACTACAGCTGCCATATTAAGTTCTCCTGTTGCCTCTTTCATTTAATCAACCCCTAGTTATGTTTCAGATTCAGTTCCTTGATCAGGACAAGCTACTGATTTAGGTGTGGCACAATCAGTATCACCATCTTCACAATAATAGCAAGTACATGTTTTACCATTACAATCTTCGCAACCAAATGATTGAGAACACCAAGTATTTCTATTTATTGTATTTTTTATATTTGGCCATACAAATGCATAAAAGAATGCAGCCACAGCAGCAATAGCAACAACAGTAATAACAGTCATATTTAATTCTCCAGTTGCTTCTTTCATATTATAAATTCCTCCTTTACTTTATACAATTATTATAAAACATTTAAACTAATTTATCAATTATTTTAAAATAATTTTACACAATTAAATATTCATCAATTGAATAACAGCTAAAACTAATAATATCATAACACCAAAACCAGTAGTTATAAGCATACTCATTGTTTTATTTTCCATTTTTTCCAATCTATTCTTATATCTAGTTTCACGAGCTTTTTGTTGTAAACTTGAAATAGACCTAGAAAACATTAAAATTTGTTCTTGCTTTCTTTCTTGACGACCTAAACTAAGTCTATATAAAAGTCTCATCATACGCATTGAATCACGAACCGGATAATTTCTAGCAAATTGCATATATGGTTCAATTGAATCATCACCAGAATTTATTGCATTAATCATTTCTTGAAGACCATCCTTAAAAATTTCTGGAGCCTCAGCCATAGATTTACCTATTGCAACAGGAACAGTATAATGTTGTATCAATATTTCTAAGTTTTTTAAATAATGTGGTAACATTGCATCAATTTCATGCATATGCCTTGCATAATATTTTTTTATATCACTATACGGCATTTTAAAAATAAATATTCCAATTACTACGATTATCAATACTTTAACAGCATTAAGATCTTGAATCATAAAGAAAAATGCTAAAACCATTACCAACAATGCATTTTTAATTCTTTTATTAAAAAGTAAATCAGGATTAGCCCCATTACCATACCTGGCTCTAACATAAAAATCCCAATCGCTTTCTTTCAATCTTAAGAAAAGCATCTGATTATCACTAATTAATTCATTAATATTAATTTGCCCACCAGCAGTCATTACTAAAAAAACTATAACAGCAATAATAATAATTTCAATTTGCATTATTCAACACCCACATCTTCATTATAATATTTTTCACCTGATATTAAGAAAAAACTATTTATAATAACAATTGCGTGTAATATAAGCTGAACATACCAAATTTCTATAAGTTCTATATAGTTTTCTTCCCCTAACATAAAACGCAATACTATTATTAGCAAATATAATATTAAACCAAACCTTATAAAACGTCCATGAAAGTTTTTTCTATCCATTTGATCTCTATAAACACCTTCAACTAATGCATCTATATCTAAAGACATATTTTCTAATGCTTGTCCCGAATCACGAGCACCCTCTTTAGTAATTTGCAAAAATAACTGATGCATATTTTTTACCATATAAAATGGATACTTATCATTAAAAAATTGAATAGACTCATCAATAGTTCCATTTTGATAAGACATCTCAACCATCTTACGAACATCACTTACAACTGGTTCTTCTAAAATTCCAGAATCTCTAACACCTTCTAATGATTTTACAAAACTTTGAGTAGTATTAAATTCCATTATAACATTAGTTGTATATGTTTGAATTTGCTCAAAAATATACTCACTATATACCCTTTGCAATCTTAAATAAGCTAAATAAGGGATAAAAGAAATAGCGATTACAACATATATTGCTGCAACAATAATACTATAAAAATAAAAGTAACCAACTAAAGCAGCAACGCCACCAATTAATATAATTTGAGTCAAATACTGTCTTGCATTATATTCTTGCCCCAACTCAATAGCTTTTTCACGAACTAATTTAAAAGAATAAGGAGCATATTTGTCATATAACCGTGTTGCATTGCCAGTCACAAATTTATAAACACCTTCACCAGGATTTCTACGTAAAATTAAAACAAATGTAGCAATACCCAACAATATTACCAATTCTAAAAGTGTATCCATTTTTGCTCCTTTCCAAATTATAAACTTTCAACATTACTAGTAGAAGAATTAATTATTTCATTATTTTCTGCTGTATCTTTAATAAAGTAATCTGGTCTTAACTCAACACCTTGAACTCCTAAATAATCAATTAAATATTTAGTCGGATTATTAAAAGAATACTTTCCATCTAAGCTTTTTTTAAAAATTACATTAGCTTTAGCTTCATTATTATTATCTACATAAAATTCAACAACTTCAATTATTTCTCTTTGAAAACGGCCAAGCTCTTTACTCATATAACCTTTTACATGAACACCAATTTGAACATACCTATGAATAGATTTTAAAAATTGATCGATATCTTGACTATTTTCAAGTAAACTATATAAACGCATTGGAATATTATAAGCTCTGTCAGAGTGAATAGTTGAAATAATATTATGTCCAGAAGAAATAGAATTTCGAACAGCAGTAACTGCTTCCGCAGAACGAACCTCTGAAAGTAAAATCCATCTTGGATTTTGTCTCATACAAGTAACTAATACATCAGAATATGAAGCAATATTATTAGTTTTCATAGCAACAATATCCCTATGAGGAAATATTCTATCTAAATGAAGTTCAAGAGTGTCTTCAATAGTAATTATTTTTTCATTTTCTTTTGTATGACTAGCAAGATATTTTACAAGTTCTGTTTTACCACTACCAGTTTCACCACTAACAATAATATTACAATGTCCCTCAACACAAGTCATCAAAAAATCATGTAAATTTTCAGTAACATATTGTTCATTTATAAGCTTTTCTTTATTAAGACGGATTTTGGCAGGCGTCTTACGAATTAAACAAGCTATACCATTAGTAGCAATTGAATCATGGACAAAATTAAGACGTAATTCAGCAGACTCAGCATCCAAAAAAGGGTGTGCCATATTAAATGTTTTTCCCATAACATTTGAACATTGAAATGCTAATTTTTCCATTAAAGCATTATTTATTTCTGGTCTATCAACTCTATAAACACCTTTATCAAGAGTTTTTAGCCAAACTTGACCACCATTTGAATAAGAAATATCTGTTATATTATCTTCTTCTAAAAACTCTTTTAAAGGTCCAAAATCTATTTGTGAAAATATAGCATCATTCACAACAAATCACCTCTTTATTCTAAAATTACTCATCAACATCAATTTGAGCATAATTTCTAATTAAATCTTTCAATAAATCATTTGAATATGATACTTCAGCACCTTCTGTAGTATAAAGTTTATTTCTAGGAACTGGATATAATTGCATACCCGATGTATTCTCAATAGCTTTAAAATATTTTAACATATCATCTTTAACAGCAAAAGATAACCAAGCTGGTGTTTTAGGAACAGTAGTATCAAAAACATTTTGACCGTTAGAGTCTTTTACTTGCAAAACATCAATACTATTAATAAATTCATCATAAACAATTGATCCATTAACACTTGCTTTAAGCCATAGATCAATTTTATCACCTGGATAGATTGAATTAGCATATGTGCTTGTATTATCAACTTTTAACCAATATAAACTATAACCATCAGGTATATTTTCTGAATCTCTTTCTTCTAACTTATCTTTTGTCACTACTTGATTACGATAAAACATAGCGCCTTCAACAACTGAAGTTCCATTAGCAATATAATAACCAGTTAATTGATTCCCACTTGTTACAACACTAGCTTTTTTTAAAAAAGAGCTATTAATTTTAACGTATTCAAAATCTTCTTTAGTAATTTCTTCAGTAGCAGTAATATCTCTTGTTGCTACAGGAACGCTTTTTGGATTAGTAGCATTGTTAACCATCATATTGTAAAAAAACCACAATACTATAACCCCAGCAAATACAGCTAATATAGTTACGGTATTTCTATTAAGTAAAATTTTTCTTATTCCATTAATTAAACTTGTCATAAATTCAACCCCTTAATATTCAACACCCATATCCATAACTTCATTTTTTATAAGTTGAAGTAAATCTTGATTGGATATTTCAGTTTCTCCACTTTCAGCAGTATATTGTTTATTTCTAGGAACTGGTTCTATTTCCATACCAGAAATAAATTCAGCCACTTTTAAATAACGATACATTGAAGTAGGAACAGCAAACAATAACCACGCCGGTGTTTTTCCACTAGTTACATCAAAAACATTTTGTCCCTGTGAATCTCTAACAGCTAAAACTTCAATACTAGTAATAAACTCTCCTATTACAACCATACCATCACTATTAGCCTTCATCCACAAATCAATTCTATCTCCTGGAAAAATGGAATTAGCATAAGTTGTAGTATTATTTACTTTTAATTGATATATAGTATATCCATCAGGAATTTCATCAAAAATAGAGTTTGGAAGTTCTTCTTTTTCAACCAACTGACTTGAATAAAACATGCCACCTTTAGGAATAGAAGTTCCTGTTGACACAAATTTTCCTACAATATCACCAGTATTCTTTACAACATCAGCTTTAGTTAAAAAATCATTACTAATTTTGACCATTTCAATATCATCCTTCGTAATTTCTTCAGTTGCAGAAATATCTCTTTTAGCAACAGGAACATTAGTTGGATTTATGGCATCATTAACACGATACATATAAAATCCAACTAAAACGGCTACACCAACAACAACTCCAAAAAAAGTGGTTGTTGTTTTATTAATAAAGAACCTCCTTATTGATGTAAAAAATCTTCCCATTTTATCCTTCCTCCATTTTTAAAGTTAACTTATAGAATTACCTTCTATTATTGCATCCAATCTTTCCACCATATCAAATGATTCTGAATCTCCAGCAATATTAAAGGTATTTGATTTACTTTTAATTTCAACACTTACCTTTGGTGGAGCTTCATATATACCATAAAAACTAACGGTGTATTCGGTAGCTGATGATGCATTTTCTGAAAATCTTCTTAAGAAAGACTCAAAAAACTTTTCTTTATTAATTTTAATTTCTCCATAAGTTCTATAGTAAGAATAATCAACCGCATCGACCATAGCAGCCTCAGTAATTTCTTTAACTAAGTAATAATCTTGGGTGCTTGAAGTAGTCAAATTTTGAACTAAAAGCATTATTATTACAATAAAAACTCCAAGTAATATTATCCAATATCCCCATAATGCATTTTTCATTCTTCACTCACCCCTATTTCCATGATGGTCCACCAATAACAATATATTGACCATTTTCATTTTTAGCAGATTCGGTCCATTCAGGCCATAAAGTCCAATAACCATTTGCATTTGCATTAGAACTTGTTCTATTTGAAGAATTAGTTCTATTTTTAAATGTTATTTGATCTTCATAATTACTATATAACTCATCAATAACTTCACTATAACAATAAATATTTTTATATGTTTTTCCGTTTATTGTAGCATCATAACAAGTTAATGAATCATTAGCATAACCACCATATCTTTCATTTTCTTCATTATATTCTTTTAAATCATTAATAATATTAGGTGTCAATTTAATACTAAATGCAAGTTGTGAATCATCACCAGTTTTATCATATATAGTTTCATTTACTTCTTCAATTTCTTTTATAGTTTGCTCAGCTTTATCAGAAATTAAAATTAATTGTTCTAATGTCGTATTGATATCCCAGTTGTATCCATAATCCCTATCAGCAGAATTTACATCTGATGGTGAAATTGGTTTAAAATTCAATTGTAATTCATCTAAATTAAAGATGCAATTTACACATTCAAAAATACAATCAGGACATTCTTCAAAGTCACAATCATCACCTTCACAAACAAAGTCACAATTTGGACAATCATCAGGTCTACAAGGAGATTCATAATGACAAGGATATCTTCCGTCAAATGTTTCTATTCCTTCTTCTCCTAGTGCATAAGCAACACTCTCAGTTTCCCTGTCTCCTTGATAATCAATTAATCTACCTAAAGTTCCATCTTCATAAAACTCTCCTAAATCTTCTAATAACAATTCAAATCTTCCACCACCAACAGCACTTGTTGATACCGGTAGTGAATTTTCCAAAGCTTCAAGTTGAACAGCATTACCAGCATAACCACTATTAACAGTAATTTTACCATTTGTAGCTATTTGATAAAATACTGTAGGAGTTTCATATTCTTGAGATTTTTTTATTGTTTTTCTAATAAATTTTGCTTGAGATACTTTTTGATCGTCACCATCACAACCATTTTCATCACACAAAGTGAACGTAAAGTCTTCATAAACATCACCATATTCACTAGCAACATTCATATCATCAGCAGACACACTTACAGATTCGTATGTTCTAGAATCACCTTCACATTCATATTTATCATTTGTGTCAGACAAACAAATTTCTACTTCACTTTCTTCAGTTAAATCACCTTTAGATTCTAGATAATAGTTTTCATCAGATAACAAATCATAATATCCAGAATAAAATTCATCATTACTTTGATATTCATCGTATTTAAATTTTAATCTTTGTTCAAATGGAAATTCCATTGTCCAAGCAGCAGTACAAGCATTTAAATCTTTTATTGCGTTCATATAATCTTCTTTAGCAGCTTCTAGTTCTGATTTTGCAGTTTCAATATCAGAATTAATATCATCAATTGCTACATTTGGATCACAAGTTTCACCGTCACCAGAATCCCCATAAACATATGCTCCAGTAGTTGATCTAAATGGCACTTCACCATCATCATTAGCACTTCCAGCTACATAAGTTTGATAAGTTCCTGATATAGTACATCCATCTTCATTATAATCATCTTCACTAGCAGCTGTTGCCATTAATAATAAATCATAATTTTCAATCATCGTTTCTTGAGCTTCAACAATTCTTTCTATAAATAATTCCATATTAATACTTTTATCTTCAGCTGTTCCGCCAGTATAACAATCCTTCTTACCTTCTACGTGTGCAGATAATTGGAAGTATCCACCACAATTAACGTCTTTAATAACAGGATTTAATTTTAAACCACCAAGTTTTCCATTTTCTATTACATCTTTATAATCTTCTTTACAAAATACTTGACAATATTCATTACCAGAATCTATTCCACTATTTGCTAATTTATAAGAATTACCAGCATCATCTTCATTATCTAATATACATTTTTTAATATCTTCAGGTGCAGTAATTTCAGAAACTGCTTCATCTTCAACATCACTGCAAATTGGAACAGAAATAACAGTATCACAAACTTCTTGTGCACATTTGATTGTTCCAGGTATACTCATTTTTCCTTCATCAAATTTTGTAATTACTAAAAATCTTTGAGTATCAGTTCTAGTAGTATCTTTTAATACAGCTCCTTGAAAACCTGTATTTTCATCAGTGTAGTTAAAATCTACTGTAAAATTCATACTTTGACAATTCTCATCAACAACTTTAGTAATATTTAGCTTAATTTTTACAGTAGCATTTATAACACCATCAACAGCTTCTAAATCTTGTGCAACATTTACACTTTCATTTAATTCAGAGTAATTTTCACCATCTATAGAATATTCCATAGAATCTATAGTAATACCTGCATTATTAGAAGTAGGTGTAACTTTAAAACCAGAAATAGAATTGTTTTCAGAAAAATCTGTTAACTTTAATTCAATAATAATATGCTCTTTTACTTGATCTTCATTTCTTTCATCTTGAACAGCATTTCCAACAGTATATTGAATACTACCAGATGCTGTTCCACTTTCCATAAAATTAGCAGCAGCATTAACGCCTTCTTCAAAAAGCATTTTAGCAGTAGTAATTACATTACCGCCTACAGAACCAGAAGAATAATTAAATGTTGCATTAGGGCTATACCAAGAATAAGCACTTTTAGCACGATTTCTAAAACATTGAACCATATCAGATGAACCACTACAAGCACCAGAAGCAATAGTGGCATTATCAGAAAATTCAGCTGCCCATTCAATACCCAAATTTGTATGAGCAGAAGATTTGTAAGTATACTGAGAGGCAGCCCCCCCCCAATCGTATAAACCTAACATAAAAGCACGAATTGCTATACTAGTAGCATTATAAAAATCATTACCGCTAACTCCATTTAATGACGAATTAAATTGATTATAACCTTTTTCAAGAATTTTTAAAATTCCATAGTCAAATGCTCTAACTTCGTCTGAATTTTTTGAATCACCTAGTATTCTATCAATCTTATAAGTTGTTCCACCAGTTTTATGTGGATCCATACAATAAGTAGTGTAAGTAGTTCCATTACTAGTAGAACTATATCCACCATTATCATAAGCTATTGTCTCACTACCAGTATTATATGACAAACCACTAACAGGTAACTGACCAGTATAAGAAACAGTAAAAGCATCACCAACCTTAAAACCAGCCGCACTAACATTTCCTACAAACACAAAAGAAAATATTAATATAATTACATAATTAATTATTTTTTTCATTTTTATCCCCCCTACGTTTATATACAATAACCACTACAACCGCACCTACTACTAAAACTACGGCAATAGAAATGATAATAACTTTATTATCATCTAGAAAATTCAAAAGTTTATTATACCAAATATTGTTTTCTTCTTCTTCCTTCTTTTCTTCTTCAACTTTAGCTATTTCATTTTTTATTTTTTTCTCAAAATCTGAAAAATCAACATGTTCATAAGTTACATATCTTTGACACAAATAATAATCAGGAACCTTTTCACAAACTGCATATGTTGAATAATCATTGTATCTTGGCAACGACACATATAATGTTCTTAATAAGCTATCTTCACAACCAGTTGCATCTGAAGAATAAATCTCAATTTTAAATTTTGTTAATTCCATAACATAATTCCATTCAATAGCTACATTGCCATTTTTGGTATCACTATAATTATAAATTAACTCAGTATCATCATAATCATTTGTTACCTTAGCATACATATTTTCAGTCAAATTCAAAATATTAATTTGAAAGTAATCAGTCTCAGCATAATAATCATCAGCCTCAGGTGTGCCCAACAATTCATCTGGTGGATTATCAACTTTAAACCTTCTTACTCTAATTTCATAATTTGCTTTAATATTTACCGCTTCACTATTTAATTTTGATTGTTCTTCAATGTCACATTTCCTAGCAGCAGAACAACTAAAAGTAAATAAAAAGAAAGTAAAAACAAAAAATATACTCTTTTTAAATCTAGACATTTCGACACCTACCTATGATTTAGTTTATCATACATAGACACTTTTTTCAATTACTAAATTGTTTATATAAAAAAAATATGTTATATTTAATTAAACAATAAAGGAAGGATTTATGAAAAAAATTTTATGTGGTTTGATACTATTTATAATAATAATTTTTATATACGCAAGATATATAAATACAAATGGATTCAAAATAATGGATAACACCATAAAAATTGAAAATTTACCCAAAGAATTAAATGGTTTTAAAATAATTCAATTATCTGATGTTTTACTAGGTTCAACTACAAACTTAAATGAATTAGAAGATATAGTAAATTCAATCAATAAATTAAATCCGGAAATAATTGTATTTACAGGGGATTTAATTGCTAAAGATAAAAAATTAACAAATAAAGAAGTAGAAACCTTAAAAGAAATATTAAAAAATTTAAATTGTAAACTATATAAATATGCTATTATAGGTGATAATGATCAATCAAATATTCAATTATATAAAGAAATAATTAATGATAGTGGCTTTACCTTGTTAGATGATAAATCAACATACATTTTTTATAAATCCAAAACACCAATAAAATTAACCGGAATAACAAATAGTAATAATATAGAAAAAGCACTTTATTTAGAAGAAAATTACGAAACAATCTACAACATTGCTTTAACACATTATCCCGATAATATAGAAAACATTTCAAATTACGATGTTGATTTAATTTTGGCTGGCCATTCATTACAAGGACAAATAAAAATTCCATTTATCGGAGGAATAATAAAAAAAGATGGAGCACAAACATATATTGGAGATTATTATAAAATTAACAAAACGGAAATGTATATATCTGGAGGAATAGGAACAGACAATAATTTTAATTTTAGATTTAATAATAAACCACAAATAAATGTATATCGTTTAACATCAAAAAACAAATAGTATTTTACTATTTGCTTTTTTTATAGATATTCTATTAATTTATAATTTGCATTTAATTTTTCGATTAACTCGTTAGTTTCATATTTAGAAAACATTTCAACAAATACACTATTATCAAGTAAAAACTTATCAGGATAATTAATAAAAATTTCTTTATATGTATCTATACCCAAACTAGAAATATATTTTAAATTTTCTCTTACTAAATCTAAATTATTTATTATCAATTCTTTCATTTTAGAAGGAGTATTATTTTCATATTCTTCAATATCACTTTTATCAAAACCAAAATCTTCTAACATTTTCATGCAATACGACCTCTTTCTAAATCTTTATTTAATTCCAAAATAATATCTATTTTATTAGTTAACAATTCATCATTATTAACATATTTTTTAAAAATTTCCATTAACACTTCTTTTTCACTTAAATCACTTTTAGAAACATCATTAAATCTAGCGAAAATATTATCTTTTTCATTTTGTAAAGAAAATTCTTCAATTAATCGCATTACATGTTCATCTAAATTTGAAACAACATTAATTTCTTCATTTAATTCATTTTTTTTTATATCTATTTGTGAAATTATATGATCAAAAGCTCTTTGACTGAAGATAAAAGAAGCATAAACACCATCTTCATTTTTATAAGTAACACCGACAGCATCAGCTTTTGCCATTCTTTTTATAACCATTTCAACTGGTTGTGTTAAAAATCTAGGATTTTGCTTATATGCTGCAACAAAGCCCATTTCTTCAGCTAATTTAATTTGCCTTTCCAAATCTTTAGGTTCTATAGATAAAACTATAGTTTGAGAAGGTTTTTTAAGATATATATCATGGGATTCCAAAACATCTAACGATTCTGGATTAGCAATAGTATAAGAAGCAAAAGATTTATAAGTTTGTTCTTTATCTCTATCTTTAAAATGTGTTTCTAATCTATTTTTTAAATCTATTACTTTTTGTTCCATAAAAACTCCTTTCTAATAAGCCATTAAAGGCACTTTTCTAGGATCCAAACCACTAATTTGAAGAATATTAATCGTATTATTTAACCCTTGAAGATCATATTTTACTAAGACTCCAGGGACTAAATTAATATCTTTAGCAACTTTACCTATAGCAAACAGTTTTTCAAGTTTATCACATAATTCTTTATCAAATATAATCATTACATTATCATATAAGATATCTAAATTAATATCTTTAGATTTCAATGCATCTATATTTTTTTTGAATAACTCTAAATCATAATTTATTAACATTTTTTCTTTTGCTTCATTAGCAAATTTACTACAGTCTAAACCATTAGTAGTTAAAAATTCATCTAGTAATTTTTTTTCATTTTTTCCAGAGTTTTCAGAACTTTCATCACTATCAACATGAGAATCAAATACCCCGTTATTATTACTATCAACAATTTCATTTAATTCAATAGAATTTTCCTTTAATACTTTATTAAATATTTCTTCCAAAACAGGTTTTTGTTCTGAACTTTCTTTAACCTCTTTTACAGCATCATCTTTTTTACCATCTTCATTAATTTCATTATTTATAGCAGATTCTTTTTTAGCTTCTACTAATACTTCAGTTATAGTTTTACCACTTGATTTATCCCCACTTTTATAACTTGCATCATATTCATATAAAGCATCTTCAGGAAACATTAATAATTTAGCTGCTTCTCTTTGCTCATTTTCACTAAAATCAAATTTTTCTAATAATCCCGTTATTGCGTCTCTAGTGATATTAATATTGCCAGCTAAGGCTAAATCAAAATATTCATTAAGTTTAGCTTGTGCTTGTAATGCTTCATCTTTTCTAATGCCTAATTCTTCAACTAAAGTAATGGCATTATTCATTTCAGCCTCAACATTCTCAAGTTTTTCAGAAGCTTTTTTATTTTCATCAGCTACCTTTGAAATAGTATCTGGTAACATTTTGCTTACTTTTTCATTAATTAACTCAGGATTAAAATCAATTCCTAATCTATCTAATACATTAGCAAAATCATCTCTGTTTATGCTACTTAAAACAGAAATCAATTTATCTCCTTCTTCTGCTAAAGTTTGTTCTTCTTTTGTTAAACTATCTATTTCTTTTAATAAAGATTCTTTTTCATTCTTAGTTCTTTCTTGAGTTTCAATAGCTTCTTCTCTTTCTTTATTCATTTTAGCTAATATAACACTATCTTCACCACGTAAATTATACAATTTATCTAGTAAAGACCTTACATCATTTGATAATGCTTTCATTTAATCACGCCCTTTATTATGAATAAATTATAACAAAAGAAAAAAGAAATGTAAACATCTATTTAATTTTACATTTTTTTATAGTTAATTTTCATAATGAAGTATCTGTAAAAAAATGTCTATTTACAATTTCTTTTCAATATTCTATGCAATTGACTTCCCAATTGGTCACCAGATAAATTTTGCATTGAACCATTATATTTATGTGTAACTTCGCCCTCAATTGTATAATAATATATTTGACAGCACTTCATATTATTAACAACGTTAATAGGAATCTTAGGCCTTATACCCATATGCCAATACCCTTTATAACCAATAGCTCCCATACCAGCAGAACAATGCACATGCAAGCCATTTCTTCCTAAAGAACTTCTTCCACTCATCATTGGAATATAATTTTCGGTTTCAGTCCATTCATTAGTTCTAGCCAAATATACTTGATCAGGATATAAAAAACAATCACCAAATTCTAAATCCATTGTTTCAATAGAGTTATTAGCTTTAACATCTAATATAGGATCAGGATAATAACCAATAATGTGATTAAGAGTTAAATTGACAGAATTTGGATTAATTACAATTAAATCAGGTTGCTCAATAATAACTTCTTTAGATTCCATACGTTTTTTAATTTCTTCTCCACTTAACATTCCAGTCTTATACGGTGCTTTTTCTTCACTTTTAAAAAAAGTCAAATTTCCAATTTCCATATCTGGATAAATTATAGTTGGTTTAGTTGCAATTAAACTTAAAATAATATGTCCATCATAATTGTCACATTTTGTCCCGTTATTCAATTCAGTACTTAGTCCAAGTAAAGAAAATGCAGTTCTTCCATAAAATGCCGGAGTATAACCATTAGTTTTTATTCTTTCAACTGATTTAGTTAAATAAACTTTATGAGGCTCTAATAAATATCCACTCTCTGGTATAACAACCCTTTTTAAACGATGAATATTATCAGAAATTAATTCATTTAAATAACAATTCTTTTCTTTTGCATCAACAACATCATAATCAAAAACATATAAAACATTTCCCATATTTATACTACAACTATTTGGTTTCCTTAATGCATCAGACATCATATTTTCAATTACAATATTTCCATCTTTCATTTGTCTTTTTATTTCACTAGTAGATAACATTAATTTTCCTTCTTTCTAGATAAACTATATTCATCACTCAATCTTGATTCAACTGGATCAACTTGTCTAAAATACTTTCCTCTATATTCTATATTTGAATCTCCAATTAAAGGATAATAATATAATCTACCAACTTGCATTCCAGGATAAACTTTTGTAGGAAGAGCACAAATTATTTCTAAAGTCCATGTCCCTTCAAAACCGTTATCACCAAAACCAGCTGTAATATGAATTTCCATTCCCAATGTTGCTAATTCATCTAAACCGCCTAGCATAGGAACAAAACCATAAGTTTCAGTCCATTCATTGGTTCTTCCCAAATACAATTTGTTAGGTTCTAAAACATAGCCATCTTCAGGAATTGTAATTGTTTTAGTAGGGCTAGAGTTTTTAACATCTAAAAATGGTGTATCATAAACTTTTAAAGTATTTCCTAATGTTACATTAATAAAATTATCCCCAATACATGAATTGTCAACATAAATATTTTTATCTTCTATCTCCTTTTTTATAGAATTAGAATTTAACATACTTAAATCCCCCTAACTTATACATTTCTTTTAACTTTTCACAAAATATTATAAATTCTAATTAAAATTGAGTCAATATTAAATAATAATATTTAAATAAATTCTTGTGCATTTAAAATAGATGTGTGACATTTATTCCAATTTGCCATTAAAATTTCATGAACCAATAATGTGGTAATA
>CALVXN010000002.1 GCA_944371315.1 uncultured Bacilli bacterium
AATTTAAAACCTCTCAATCCTGCATAAATAAAGGAATTGAGAGGTTTTTATTTCTTCAAACTGTCAAACTTGAGATTTTATCTTATTTATATTTTTTTTGCAATGGCTTTTTTATAATTTTTTCATATGGTCTAATATCTTTTACATTAGTTTTTTTTGTCTTTTCAATTACTATTAGACTTCTATTGCTATAATCAATTGGTAGTGTAAATTCTTTATTTTCTATTAATTTACATTTTAAAAAATCAATAGCATATAAACTATTATCTAATTCTTCTTTAGCATTTCCTTTCATTGCTACAAAATATTTATTTTCTTTTACTAATGGAATAGCTAATTCAAGTAATACTGGTAAGTTAGTTACTGCTCTTGCTGTTACTATATCTATAGAATTTATCAACTTATTGGTTATATTTTCTATTCTATTGTTGATAATTTCTATGTTATCAACATTTATTTTATCTTTTAATGCTTCTAAAAATTTTGTCTTTTTATTATTAGAATCCACTAAATACACATGTAAATTTGGAAAAAATATTTTTAATACCATCCCCGGGAAACCAGCACCAGAACCTATGTCTAGTAGTGTTTTTTCTTTAGTTAAATCTATTGCTTTTATTAATGTTAAACTATCATAAAAATGCTTTAAATATATTTCTTCTTTAGTTTTTATTGCTGTTAAGTTTGTATGTTTATTATATTCAATTAAAAAATCACAATATATTTCCAATTTATTTAGTTGTTCACTTGTTATATTAATTCCTAATTTTGTTACTTCATTTTTAAATTCATCTATATTCATTTGTTATATTCCTTTTTTAAATAAACGGTTAATACTGATATATCTACCGGATTTACTCCACTAATTCTCGTTGCTTGTGCAATGGTTTTAGGCCTTACTTTCTCTAATTTTTGTCTTGCTTCCGTTGCTAAATTAGTAATTTTTTTATAATCAATATTATCTGGTATTTCTTTTTCTTCTAATTTTATTAATTTTTCTACTTCTTTATATGCTTTTTTTATGTATCCTTCATATTTAACACTTATTTCTACTTGTTCTTTGACTTCATCAGCATAATTAAGTTCTATAAAATTTTCTAAGAAATTTAAGTTTATTTCCGGCCTTTTAAGTAAATCATAATAAGTTAAATTGCTACTAGGTATTTGAATGTTATTTTCAATAAAAGTATGTTTTATATTTTCTGTTATTTTTAAATGTTTTTCTTTTAAAAATCCTATTAATTCTTTTATTTTTTCTTTTTTTTCTTGCAATTTATCATATTGATTTTTGTTTATTGTTCCAATTTTGTAAGCATATTCTCTAAGACGTAAATCTGCATTATCATGTCTTAATATAAGTCGAAATTCTGCACGAGATGTAAGCATTCTATAAGGTTCAATTGTCCCTTTTGTCACTAAATCATCTATTAAAACACCAATATAAGCATCACTTCTTTTTAAAATTAAAGGATCTTTATTATCTAATTTTAATGATGCATTTATACCAGCTATAATTCCTTGACCTGCTGCCTCTTCATAACCAGAAGTTCCATTTATTTGACCAGCTGTAAATAAATTTTTTATTATTTTATTTTCTAATGTTGGTTTTATTTGTAATGGATCTATTGCATCATATTCAATTGCATATGCATATTTAGTTATTATTGCATTTTCTAATCCTTTTAAACTATGAACCATTTGTTCTTGAATATCTCTTGGCATACTTGTTGAAAAACCTTGTAAATACCAATCATCATAATATAAACTTTCTGGCTCTAAAAATAGTTGATGACGCTCTTTATCTGCAAATCTCACTATTTTATCTTCTATTGAAGGACAATATCTTGGTCCAACTCCAGTTGCATACCCACCATACATAGCTGATTTATTTAAATTATCTCTTATTATTTTATGTGTCATTTCATTAGTATATAAAAGATAACATGATTGTTGATTATTTATATCATAACTTGGTTTATAATCAAAACTAAAAGTCCAAGGTTTTTCATCTCCTTTTTCTTCTTGCATAACAGAAAAGTTTATAGAATCTTTTTTTATACGTTGTGGTGTTCCAGTTTTAAGTCTAATTATTTTTAATCCATACTCTTTTAATTTGTCAGATAAATGATTGCTTCTAGCTTCGCCATGTGGACCTCCAGGAGTATTTTCACTTCCAATTAGTATATTTCCTTTTAGGTATGTTCCTGTAGTTAAAATTACCATTTTTCCATAAATTTTTTCATTGTTAGAAGTTATAACTCCTTTTACAGTATTATATTCTATAATTAAATCTTCAATCATTGCTTCTTTTATTTCTAAATTATCCATTTTTTTTAGGTATTCTTGCATATTTTTAGGATAAGTAATTTTATCTGCTTGTGCTCTTAAAGATCTTACTGCTGGACCTTTTGAATTATTCAACATTTTTATTTGAATTTGTGAAATATCTGCAATATGGCCCATCAGACCACCTAGGGCATCAACTTCACGAACTATTATCCCCTTTGCTGTTCCACCGATAGATGGATTACACGGCATATCGCCGATGTTTTTTATATTTCCCGTTACTAAAATTGTTTTTTTACCCATTTTTGCAGCTATATGACATGCTTCAATACCAGCATGTCCTCCACCAACTACAATTACATCATACATAAAATCACCTACTTTCCTAAACAAAATTTGCTAAATATATTGTCAACAAGTTCTCCTTCGTAAGAATCACCTATTAATTCTCCTAAATATTCCCAAGCTGATTTTAAATCTATTTCTATCATGTCAATTGGCATTTTATCTTGCATACTTTTATATGCATTTTCAAGAGATTTACTTGCTTTATTTATTAAATCTATTTGTCTTACATTTGATAAATAACTCATATCTTTATTAATTATTTCATCTAATTTTAATTTATTTTTTATTGCTTCTTTTAATTTTTCTAAACCATTTTCTTCAATTGTATTACCCCAAATTATTTCCCGGGAAATATTTCCCGGAATTTCAATTTTGGTTTCTAAATCTGATTTATTTACAAAAATAATTAATTTTTTTGAATTGTATTTTTCAATTAAATCCAGGTCTTCTTGGGCTAATTTTTCATTATTATTTGCAACAAATAATACAATATCAGCACAATCTGCTGAACGTTTACTTCGATCAACACCTATCTTTTCTACTAAGTCATCAGTTTCTCTAATACCGGCAGTATCTATAAAATTGATTGCTACTCCATTTAGTGTTATTGAACCTTCTACTATATCTCTTGTTGTTCCAGGAATATTTGTAACTATCGCCTTTTCTTCATCTATTAAACTATTTAATATACTACTTTTGCCAACATTTGGTCTTCCTATTATTGCAATATTTACTCCTTCTTTTATTAATCTTCCGTTCCTAGCACCATCAACTATTTTTTTTAATTCAGTGTTTATTTCTATTAAGTATTTATCAATTAATTCGTGCGTAACTTGAACTTCATCTTGATACTCTGGATAATCTATATTTACTTCAATATTTGCAAGAATTTGAACTATTTTTTCACGAATTTTTTTTATTCTTTTTGTTAATATTCCATCAACATTATTTATAGCAAGCCTTCTAGCTGCATCGGTCTTTGCTATAATTAAATCATTTACTGATTCAGCTTGTAAAAGGTTAATTCTACCATTTAAATAAGCTCTTTTAGTAAATTCTCCTGGTTCTGCTAATCTACATCCATTAGCAAGTAATATTTCAATTACTTTTTTAGTTGTTGATTCTCCTCCATGACAGTTTATTTCCACTATATCTTCGGTTGTATAAGTTTTTGGTCCTTTCATAATAGTTACTAATACTTCATCTATTTTTTCTTCATTTTCAATGATGTGGCCATAATGGATTGTATGACTTTTTTTATTTAATAAATTTCCATCAAATATTTTATTAACTATATCAATTGCTTCACTGCCAGTTACTCTAACTATCGATATAGCTCCAATGCCTAAAGATGTAGAAATCGCACATATAGTATCATTCATAAAAAAATACTTCCTTTCAACGGAAGTATTATAGCATAAACTATGAAATTCTAAAAGGATTACTTTTTTCACATTTTTATAGTAATCAATATTAAAAATAAATTAAAATTTTCCCTATTCTGGTTTTATTACTACATGACGATTTGGTTCTTCGCCTTCACTTTCAGTCTTAACACCCTTAAAGTTTGTTAATATATTATGAACTATTCTTCTTTCATAAGATGTCATATTATCTAATGATATTGCTACTTTTGTCTTAACTACTTCTTTTGCACTTTGTTTAGCTAATCTTTCAATGTTTTTTTGAATTTTATCTTTATAATTTGATACATCTAAATTAATTTTATAATAGATTCCTGTTTCATTTAATATTTTTTGTTTAGCTAAAGTTTCTAATGCTTTTAAAGTTCTTCCTTCTTTTCCTATAATTATTGAATTGTTATTAGTATACATTTTTATTGTAGTTCTTTCATCTTTTGTAACTATTTCAAAAGATATTTCTAATCCCATATTTTCTACAATTTCTTTTATAAAATTCTTAATTGTATTATTTATATCCTCTTTTTTATATGCTGTTATCTCAATTAAATTTCCTTTAAATAATTTTCCTTTTTTTTCTTTTGTAGTCCATAATATTTCTTCTTTTATTAACTTATTTTCATTTAATAGTTCGTTTAATATTGTCTCAATATCTTTTCCTTCTTTAACTATTTTTTCCATACTTCATACCTTCTTTTTTTATTAATTTTTCTTTAATTTTTTCCTTTTTCTTTTCTTCTTTCTTTTTTCTGGGTTTATTAGTTAATGAACGATTATTAAACATATTAATAACTATATTTTGTATTGCTATAAACGCATAAGTTACTATCCAATAAAATGCCAATGCCGTTGGTAAAGTTAAAGATGCATATACTATGATAACCAACATTACATATAACATTGTTTTCATTTGTTTTCCTGCTTCTGGTGTTGTTTGTGGTGCTTGATTCATTGTTTGTTTAAATGAGAAATACGTTGATATACCTATTAAAATTAGTAGAATTAAATATAAATAGTTTCCATTTTGTATTCCTACTAAAGGTGTCATACCTAAATCAAAGCTAAATAATGTTTCTTCATATATTGCAGGTGTTCTGTATATTGCTTGCAAAAATGCAAAGAATAACGGAAGTTGAATAAATGCCATTAAACATCCAAGTAATGGATTTACTTTGTATTTTTTATATATAAGCATCGTTTCTTGACTCTTTGCCATTAATGATTCATTGTCTGTTCTATTTCTATATTTTCTTTCTATTTTTTCTATTTCGGGTTGAGCCTTACGCATATTTGCTGTTTGACTAGAACTTTTTATTGTAAATGGTAATAATATTAATCTTATTGCTAAACCTATTAAAATTAAAGACACACCCAAATTACCAACTACGTTTCCTAATTTTAATATTAAGTATGCTAATGGCTTTACGAATGCCCATTCCCATAATCCAGAACTTTTAGTTGCTGATAAATTATAATCACTACAGCTTGGTAAATCTTCAAAGTCATATTTTAGTTGATCTTTATATTTTTCATAAGTTTTATATAATTCACTGTCTTTTTCTGGCAAACAAATAATATCTTTTTGTAACACTTGCCCTGTTGCTTCAAACTTAACTATATTTTTATCTTCATCCTTAATATAATTAGATGTTCCACAACCACTAGTTAATAATATTACTATTAATAATGCAAAAATTTTAAACTTGGTTTTCATTGTATTCCTTTCTATAAACACCCTTTTAGATCTTCTTCTATTTCATTAAAAGATGCAGTTTTTATCCCCCTTTTAATCATTATAATATAATTAGTGAAATTTTGAAATAAAAATCGGTTTTTATCTATTATATTTCTAACTTGTCTTTTTATTTTATTTCTTTCAACAGCATTACCAACTTTTTTACCAACTGCTATTCCAAAGTTTGGTTTTTCAAATTTTTTACTTAAACTAAATATTATTATATATTTTCCACTTTTCTTTTTGCCATTATTAATTATGTTGGTAAAATCTTCATGTTTTTTTATCATTTCATATCTTTTCATTTTATCCTCTTAGTAAAAAAACCACATAAAGTGGTCTTTTTATTTGCATAAAACTTTGCGTCCCTTTTTGCGACGATTGTTTAAAATTTTAGAATTTTTTCTTGCAAAAAAACCATGTTTCTTTGCTTGTTTTCTTTTATTTGGTTGATAAGTTCTTTTCATACTTTTTTCTCCTTCTCTTTGGCTTTCATTATTATAATATTATATTTGTATTTTAGTCAAGAAAAATATTACTATTTTCTTATTTTTTTATGTCGATTAAATGAATTTTAATTTATAGTTATCCACATATTTTGTGGATTGTTGATAATTTGTTAATAACTATGCTTTTTTATCCACATAATTAACAACATTTTATTAACGTGTATGTTGATAATATGTTGATATGTTATTTTTGTTATTTTTATTTTGTTGATATTGTTAATAATGTCATTTTTTGTCGATTTTTAGGCCTTTTTTTGTTTATAATTTTGGGGATAATTTTTTTTGATAATTTTTCTCTTTTATTTTTATTTAAAATGGTTTAAAATGTTCTTATGGAAATATTGTAAGTGGGGTGAGGTTTTGAAAACGGATGAAATTTTTTCTAAATTTTTAAATGATATTCAATCTCAAGTTAGTCAAAATGCATATACAATTTGGTTTTCAAAACTAGAACTTTTATCAATAGTTAACAATGTGGTAACTATTAAAGTTCCAATGGAAATCCACAAACAAATGTTAAGTGAAACTTATAATGATATAATTGATGCTTCTTTTTTTTCTCTAACTGGTATTAATTATACATTTAAATATATTACAGAAGATGAGGTAGAGACATTTACTCAACCAATAATTGAAGAAGAGAAAATTACTCACGAAATAACATGGAATACTAATTTGAATCCAAAATTTACATTTGATAGCTTTATTGTTGGAAATTCAAATAGGTTAGCTTTTGTTGCTGCTAGAGCCGTCGCTGAAGCTCCTGGAACTATCCATAATCCTTTATTTATATATGGAAGAAGTGGACTTGGAAAAACACATTTAATGCAAGCTATAGGGAATTATATATGCGATCATAGTGATAAAAAAGTATTATATACAACAAGTAATGAATTTATGACTGAATTTACTGGAATTGCTACAATTGATAAAGGCAGTAGCAATTTAAATTATGCGAATGAGTTTAAAAATAAGTATAGAAATGTTGATGTGTTAATAATTGATGATATACAATTTCTTGTAGGAGCTGAAAGGACACAACAGGAGTTTTTTCACACATTTAATGCATTACATCAAGCTAATAAACAAATAATTATTAGTAGTGATAAAAGTCCAGACGATTTAAAAAAAATAGAAGAGCGTCTTAGGAGTCGATTTATGTGGGGATTACCTGTTGATATTTATCCACCAGATTTTAACTTAAGATGTGAAATAATTAGAGCAAAAGTAAAAAATACTAGTATTGAAAATAAACTAACTGATGATGCAATAGATTATATCGCCAATTCTTGTGTAAATGATGTTAGACACATTGAGGGAACTATCAATAGATTACTTGCTTATTCAGCAATGATGGTTCCTGATAAAATAACTTTAGATTTTGCAAATGAAGCTTTAAAAGACTATGTTACTACAAACATATTTATCAACAATTCAATTGCTTCAATACAAAATGCTGTTGCTGAATATTTTAAAATCTCAGTTGATGATTTAAAAAGTAAAAGAAGAACTAATAGTGTAGTCAAACCAAGGCATATTGCAATGTATTTATGTCGCGAAGAAACTGATGAAAATTTGGCTAAAATAGGCCTAGAATTTGGTGGTAGAGATCACTCAACAGTATCAACAGCAATTGATAAAGTTAAAGAAGAATTAGAAAAAAATGATAATTTGAATAATATGTTGAAAGAAATTAAAACAAAGTTACAATAATGTTGATAATTAATTCTAAATATTATAAGAAAAACCGATAAATTGTGTGTTATAATTTAGTTATCAACACTAATAACATTATTAATATAAAAAAAATTATTAATATAAAAGAAGGAGAGAGAGAAAAATGAAATGGACTATTGAAAAAAATGTTATACTAGATGCTTTAAATAATGTTACTAAAGCGTTATCACAAAGAACTACAATCCCTGTTTTAAATGGTATTGTTTTCGATATTAATGAAAAAGGAATTGAATTGTTAGCAAGTGATTCAGAATTAACAATAAAAGTTTTTATAGATGAAAAAGATATAAAACATATTGAAGGTAAAGGAAGAATTATTATTCAAAGTAAATATTTTGTTGATATGATAAGAAAAATGCCTTCAGATGTGATTGATTTTGAAATAGAAGACAACTTAAAAATTAAAATTTCCACACCAAATAATCAATATAGATTAAATTGTTATAATCCTAATGATTATCCTAATATTAATATTGATAAAAGTGAAGATGCAATTATTATTTCCGCAGAAAAGCTAAGAGAAATTATTGCTCAAACATCTTATGCATTATCAACACAAGAAGTTAGGCCACTTTTAACTGGGATAAATATTAAAATAAATGGTGATTTATTAGAGTGTATCGCAACTGATTCATACAGATTATCAAAGAAAAATATAAAATTATCTTCACCAGTAAATAAAATGATAAATATTGTTATTCCTGGAAGAAGTATAACTGAATTAGAAAAGATTATAAATGATGATGATGTAGAAATTCATGTATTTAGTAACAAAATATTATTTATTTACAAAAATATTTATGTTCAAAGCAATTTATTAAGTGGAACTTATCCTGAAACATCTCATTTTATTCCAAATGATTTTGCTTATATGATTAATTTAAATTTAAAAGAATTTTATGATGCTGTTGATAGAGCTGCTTTGCTTGCACAAAATAAAGATAAAAATATAATAAAAATGCATATTGAAGATAAAGATATGATTATTACATCTACTTCAAACGAATTAGGTAATGCTGAAGAAAAACTAAAAATAGATTGTAATAATAAAGAAAAAATTGAAATATCTTTTAGTTCAAAATATATGATGGATGCTTTAAAAGTAATAAAAGAAGAAAATATATTTTTATTAATTAATACTGATGATAAGCCAATATTAGTTAAACCTGTTACTGATGAATCATTAACTGAATTAATATTACCTATAAAAACTTATTAGTAAGAATGATTTTTATGAATTGTTCTTTTTTTTCGACAAATTTTTATTATTATTTAAACTATAATATGCCTTTATCAGGGAGGATTGTATGAATTATATAATAAAAAATGACACTTTATATTTAAGGGTAAATAATGAAAGTATTTATGTAAAGGAAATTAATAATGAAATGATTTTAAATGAAAATATAATAAAAGTGTTAAATAATAGTTGTATTTATTATGGATCATCATTAAAGGGAAGAATTTTAGGTGCAAAATCTTTAATTAAAAGTAAATATAAATTACCACTAATAATAAGTGAAAAAAATAATTTATTTTTTATTAATATTAAAGATAAAAATGGTTATGAGTATTGGCTTAATTTCCAGTATATAAAAGATTATATATATGTTGATAACTTGTTGAAAATATTTTTTGAATATGATAAATCATTATTAATTAATTGCTCTTGGACTATATTTAATAATCAAATGTTAAAATGTAGTAGGTTGTATGTAGTTTATTCGATGAGATAGCTTGATTATTGAACATGGTTAATTATTGACAATTATAATAATATAATTTATATTATTGTTAAGAGGTGCAATAATGAGTGCAGAATATGAAAATTTACGATTAAATGCTGATTTAAAGGGGTTACATTATGGTAAAGAACTTGTTGAAACAATTATGGGATATATTTTAGATAAGGAATCTCTTTGTTATGAAGAGTATTGTAAAAAGAAAGGTATTTCTGAATCTACTTTTAGGCAATATATAGATGATTTAGATAATTTTCCTATATTATGGGGTATATTTAAAGAATGTGAAAAGCTTCATAGTAGTGAAATTTCAAGAAATTCATATGATGTAATTCCTGCTATTAAAGAAAAAGCTCATTCTTTACAAAGACAAATGGATATTCTTGATTTTAGAGAAGTGACCCAATTAGATATTATTGATGTATCACGTAGAATAAATGGTGATGACTGTTATGATAAAATCCTAATGGATAGTGTGAGTAATATAATAAAGCAATCTATTCCATTTTCTTATAATAATAGTGAAGATGCTAGCGTGTTTTTAAATATTGATTATATATCTTTGGATGAATTAAAAAAAATAGAAAATTTTTGTAAAATAAATAGATTGCCATTTAATATTTCTGTTATTAACATTTTATTTGATGCATTTAAAACTGGAAGATATGCTCCTGATCAAGTAATAAATGCACAAGTTCCAATAAAGGTTGATGCTGAAAGAAGGGAAAAACTTGCTGCTATTTGTCAACAAACTACATATTTAGATGATATTAATCTTAGTATTAATAATATGCAAGAGCGTCTTAAACAAATATCAGCTAGTGAAGATGTTTCATTTGGATCAAGATAAATAATAAACTTATTAAGCTATTTTAAAATTTGTAACAAATATATGATAATCTAAAGATGATGTTATATGAGCTATTTTTGCTTTAAAATAGCTTTTTTTTATGTTATAATTATTATGTGTATAGGTATACCATAATACCTTTAATTTTAAGTAGTGGCCATTAAAGGGGGTAAATTATGAAAATTGATTCAATTAATTTGGTTAATTTTAGAAATTATGAATCATTAAATATTAAATTTTCTAAATTTTTGAATATTATCTATGGAAAAAATGGCATGGGTAAAACAAATTTAATTGAAGCTATATATTTACTTTCTTTAACTAAATCTTTTAGAATTAGTAATGATAAATCATTAATTAAAAAAGGGTGTTTAAAAACCAAAGTTCGAGGTGAAATCATAAAAAATGATGATTTGTCAAGTTATGAAGTTATTATTAGTAATGATGGAAAAAATGTATTGGTTGATAATAATAAAGTGGATAAAATAAGTGATTACGTTTCTAAAATTAATATTATTTTATTTAGTCCATTTGATACTCGGTTAATTGATGAATCTCCAAGTGAAAGAAGAAAAATGATTAATATTGAGATTAGTCAACTTTATAAAGAATATCTAATAATTTTAGCTAATTATCAAAAAATATTAAAACAAAGAAATTTTTATTTAAGATCACTTTATTTAAATGCTAATAAAGATACACAATATTTAGATATTTTAACAAGGAAATTAATAGAATATGGATTATTAATTTATAAGTATCGAAGTAATTTTTGTGAAAATATAAATAAATATATTGGTGAAATTTATAATAAAATTTTTAAAAATGGAAATTTAAAAGTTAAATACATATCTAATTATAAGAATAAAAATAGTGAACAATTGTTAAAAAGTTATCAAAATAATTATAAAAAAGAAATGGAAATAGGTAAAACTTTATTAGGTGTTCATCATGACGATATAGCTTTTATTTTAGATGATAATAATTTAAAAGATTGGGGTAGTGAAGGTCAAAGAAAAAATGCTATAATTTCTTTTAAATTAGCTGAAATTAATCTTGTTTACGAAGTAAAAAATAATTATCCTATACTTATTTTAGATGATTTATTTAGTGAGTTAGACAAAGAAAAAATAACTAATATATTAAAGATTTTAGATAAAAATGTTCAAACATTTATAACTACTACGGAGATAAATAAAATAGATAAAAAAATAAAAGATAATGCCAAAATATTTAAGGTAGATAATGGTAATATTAAGGAGGATACAAATGAATAAAGAAACACATTATACTGATTCTGATATTCAAGTTTTGGAAGGTTTGGAAGCAGTAAGAAAAAGACCTGGAATGTATATAGGAAGCACTGGTGAAAGAGGTTTGCATCATTTAGTTTGGGAAATTGTAGATAATGCAGTTGATGAAGCTTTAGCTGGTTTTTGTGATGATATTGAAGTAATTATAGATAAAGGAGATATTATTGAAATTCGCGACGATGGTCGTGGTATTCCAACAGGTATAAATAATAAAACTGGCTTATCAACAGTAGAAACAATATTTACTGTTTTACATGCTGGAGGTAAATTTGGTGGCGAAGGTTACAAAGTAAGTGGAGGTCTTCATGGTGTTGGTGCATCTGTAGTAAATGCTTTATCAACTTGGTTAGAAGTTAGAATTTATCGTGATGGTAAAGTTTATTATCAACGTTTTGAAAATGGAGGACATCCTTGTGAAGCATTAAAAGTAATTGATGAATGTGATGTTAATAGAACTGGTAGCACTGTTAGATTTAAACCTGATGAAGAAATATTTAAGGAAACTACTACATTTAATTATGATATTTTATACAAAAGATTGCAAGAAATCGCATTTTTAAATAAAGGATTAAGAATTAATTTATATGATCATCGTTTAGAAGAAAAACATGATTCTTTTCTTTATAACGGAGGAATTATAGAATATGTTCAAATGCTTAATAAAAATAAAACAGTTTTACATGATGATATTATATATTTAAGTGGAACTGAAGATAATATATTTTTTGAAGTAGCTTTTCAATATAATGATGGATATAATTCAAATATTTATTCTTTTACTAATAATATAAATACATATGAAGGTGGAACACATGAAGATGGTGTAAAACTTGCATTAACGAGAGTAATTAATAATTATGGTAAAAATGCTAAAATATTTAAAGATAAAGATGAATCTTTATCTGGTGATGATGTTCGTGAAGGTTTAGCTATGATAATTTCTTGTAAACATCCAGATCCTCAATTTGAAGGCCAAACTAAAACAAAATTAGGAAATAGTGAAGTTAAAAAAATAGCTAGTGATATATTTAGTAGTGGTTTTGAACGTTATTTAATGGAAAATCCTAATGTAGCTAAAATTATTATTGAAAAAGCTATGAGTGCTTCAAGAGCTAGAATTGCTGCAAAAAAAGCAAGAGAATTAGTTCGTCGTAAAGGTGATTTGGAAATTACAGCTTTTTATGGAAAATTAACTGATTGTAAGAGTAAAAATCCGGAAGATTCAGAAATTTTCTTAGTCGAAGGGGATTCAGCTGGTGGATCTGCTAAAAAAGGAAGAGATTATATGACTCAAGCTATTCTTCCTTTGAGAGGTAAAATATTAAACGTAGAAAAAGCAAGATTAGATAGAGCTTTAAGTAATGAAGAAATTAAAACTATAATTACAGCTTTTGGAACTGGTATTGGTGATGAATTTGATTTAAATAAGTTAAGATATCATAAAATCATTATTATGACCGATGCCGATGTAGATGGTTCTCATATTAGAGTATTACTTTTGACATTATTTTATAGATTTTTTAGACCTATTGTTGAAGCAGGACATGTATATGCTGCTCAGCCACCACTTTTTAAAATTACTCATGGTAAAACAATAAAATATGTTTTGGATGAAAAAGAAAAAAATGAATATTTAGCAAGTTTACCAACTAATGTAAAGCCAGAGATTGCTCGTAATAAAGGGTTAGGTGAAATGAATCCTGAAGAATTAAGAGATACTACTATGGCAAAAGAAACAAGAATTTTAAAACAAATTACTGTTGATGATTTACAAGCTGCTGATGCTGCATTTGAAAAATTGATGGGTGAAGCTGTTGAACCGAGAAGAGAGTTCATTGAACAAAGAGCTGGTTTAGCAACATTAGATTTATAGGGAGGTTATAATGGATAAAATTATTCAGAATAATATAGTAGATGAAATAGAAAAATCATTTATAGACTATTCAATGAGTGTAATTGTTTCTCGTGCAATTCCTGATTTAAGAGATGGTTTAAAACCCGTTCATAGAAGAATATTATATTCTATGTTTGAATCTGGTTATTTGCCTAGTGCTCAATATAAAAAATGTGCTAGAGTTGTTGGGGATGTTATGGGAAAATATCATCCTCATGGGGATAGTTCAATTTATGAAGCTTTAGTAAGAATGGCTCAAGATTTTAGTTATAGATATATGTTAATTGATGGCCATGGAAACTTTGGTAATATGGACGGCGATGGTGCTGCTGCATATCGTTATACTGAATCAAGGTTAGCTAAAATTTCTTTAGAATTATTAAGAGATATTAATAAAAATACTGTAAATTTTGTTCCAAATTTTGATGAATCTTTAGAAGAACCAGAAGTATTACCTAGTAGATTTCCTAATATTTTAGTAAATGGAACTATGGGTATAGCAGTTGGTATGGCAACTAATATTCCTCCTCATAATTTAGGAGAAGTAATTGATGGCTGTGTTGCTTATATAGATAATCCTGACATTGATACTGATGGTTTAATGCAATACATTAAAGGTCCCGATTTTCCAACTGGAGCTTTAATTTTAGGAAATTCTGGAATAAAAAAAGCTTATGAAACTGGAAAAGGTTCAATTACTATTAGATGTAAAGCAGAAATAGAAGAAGAAGGTAGCAAACATAGAATTGTTATTACGGAAATACCTTATGGGTTAAATACTTTAGAGTTAAAAAAACGTATTGGAGAACTAGTTAGAGATAAAATATTGGATGGAATTTCTGATTATCATGAAGAAACAAATTTAGAAAATGGAATTAAAATTGTAATTACGTTAAAAAAAGATGCCAATGGCAGTGTTGTTTTAAATAATTTATATAAACATACTCAATTGCAAACTAGTTATGGTATTAATTTATTAATGATTGATAATGGTGTTCCAAAAACTCTAGGTTTAAAAAGCATTATTTCTAAGTATATTGATTTTCAAAGGGAAGTAATTGTAAGAAGAACACAATTTGAACTTGATAAAGCAGAAAAAAGAGTTCATATCTTAGAAGGTTATAAAATAGCTTTGGATAACATTGATGAAGTAATTAAAATAATTAAGGAATCTAAAGCAGATGCTGATGCAAAAGCCAAATTAATGAGCAGATTTGGATTAAGCGAAGTTCAAACTGATAATATTTTAGAACTTAAATTACGTCGTTTAACAGGCTTAGAACGTGAAAAGATTGAAGAAGAGTTAAATGCCTTACATATAGAAATAGATCGCTTACGTGGCATTTTAGCTGATAATAACAAGGTATTAAATATAATTAAAGAAGAAATGTTAGAAATTAAGCAAAAATATAGTGATGAACGTAGAACTAAAATTGATATGACTGCTATTGATTATATTGAGGATGAATCATTAATTCCTGAAGAAAATGTATTAATAGTATTAACACATAATGGATACATTAAAAGGACAACCTCTGATACATTTAAAGCTCAAAATAGAGGCGGCGTTGGAATAAAAGGAATGTCAACAAATGATGAAGACTTCGTTGAACATATGATTAATTTATCAACACATGATTTTGTATTATTCTTTACAAATAAAGGTAAAGTTTATAGGTTAAAAGGTTATGAAATTCCTGAATATAGTAGGCAATCTAAAGGACTACCAATAATTAATTTGTTACAAATAGAAAAAGAAGAAAAAGTAAATGCCGTTGTTGCAATTAATAAAAATGAAAATTATAAATATTTATTATTCGCTACTAAACAAGGTATAGTAAAAAGAACTTTAATATCCGAGTTTGAAAATATTAGAAATAGTGGTAAGTTATCTATTACTTTAAGAGAAAAGGATGAACTTATCGATGTAAAAAAGACATCTGGAGAAAACTTTGTTTTATTAGGTAGCAGTAGTGGAAGAATGGTTAAATTTAATGAGCAAGATATTAGAGTTATGGGTAGAACAGCATGTGGAGTCAGGGGTATAAATCTTGAAGATTCTAGCTGCATTTGTTGTGAAATTGTTGATGAAAATTCTGTTATAATATTAGTTACAGAAAAAGGTTTTGGCAAACAAACAAATGTTCGTGAATACAGAGAAACTAAAAGAGGTAGTAAAGGTGTTAAAGCACTAAATGTAACTGAAAAAAATGGTAATTTAGTTTCAGTTAAAGTAGTTGAAGATGATAAAGAACTTGTTATAATGACTGATTCTGGTATGACTATGAGAATGCCCATTAATCAAATATCGGTTTTAGGAAGAGTTACACAAGGTGTAAGATTAATCAATCTAAAAGATCAACAAAAAGTATCAACGATTAGTTTAGTAGATAAAGAAGATAACAATTTAAAAGAAAATATTAATGAAGAATCATAGAAATATGATTCTTTTTTGTTTCACGTGAAACATTTATATTTATTTATTTACTTTTTTATATATATAATCTATTTATAAAATTTGTTAATGGATATCATTATTTAATAAAAAATTTGTTACGTTTCACGTGAAACATCATGTTGATAACTTGTTTTTAATTTAAAAATTATATATTTTGATAATTTAAAATCGAATATTTAAAATAAAAAATTTTGTTAATACTTTTATTATATTTTATCAAATATTTATATAATATTATTTAAACATTATTATTATCATTTTATTTGTTATGTTCCACGTGAAACATTATGTTGATAATTTCTGTTTAATTTTTAAATTACATTCTTTTGTAAATATTTTTATTATATTTTTTACAACAACAATATTAAAAGTAGTATCACTTTTATTTTAGTTATTTGTTTTATTTAATGTTTCACGTGAAACATTGTGTTGATAAGATGTTTATAAATTTATTATAATATAATTTTGATAAAATATTGTTTATAATATTTTAATAATTTAATTTGAATTCATAAATATGTTAATAAATTGTTTATTTATAAAGAAACTTTGTTCAAATTTGGTTATTTATTGCTAGTTATATATTATTACTTTTATTTTGTTAATAAAATGTTATTTATTATAATGTTTCACGTGAAACATTAAATAGAAAACGAACAAATGTTTTAATTATTTTGAAATAATAAACAAATTTTACTTAATTTTAAAGATAAATTGCTTTTTTTCGTGCTAATTTATATATTTTTAATTATTAGTAAATTATTTCCCGGGAAATAATTGTTGAATTTTTATTGACAGTAAAATATTATTTTGATATTATCAATTTGTGCAACAATTATGCTGTAACTTGGTCAGAATCGGAAGATAGCAGCCACATCAGTCTCTAATTGTGTGCACTTTTTATTTGGAGGAATTAATATGTTAGAATACTTTGAATATATTCTTAAATTGGCTAATAATTCTTTAGTTACAGATGATATTCCGGTAGGTGCTATTATTGTAAAAAATAATGAAATAATAGGAGAAGGTTGGAATACAAGAGAAAAAGATAACTTTATTTTGGGACATGCAGAAATTAATGCTATTAAAATGGCATCTAATTATTTAAATAGCTGGAATTTATCCGATTGTGAGCTATATGTTACCTTAAAACCTTGCTCAATGTGTTTAGAAGTTATAAAACAATCTAGAATAAAAAATGTTTATTATTTATTAGAAAAGCCTAGCAATAAAAGGGAATTTTCTAAAACTCTTGTTAATTGTATTAATATTGACCCTTTAAGAATTAATTATGAGAGAAAATTAAGTGATTTTTTTAAGAAATTAAGAGAAAAATAATATGTTTTATGTTATAATTTTAATGGAGGGTTACAATGAGTTATAAAGTTTTATATCGTAAATATAGGCCAGATAATTTTGATGATGTAATCGGTCAAAAATATGTAGTAGAAATATTGAAAAATTCTATAAAAGAAGGACATATAGCTCATGCTTATTTATTTTCAGGCCCAAGGGGAACTGGAAAAACTTCAATGGCTAGAATATTAGCTAAATCTTTAAATTGTTTAGATAATAAAGAAGGAAAAGCCTGTGAAAAATGTAATAATTGTATTTCATTTTTATCTAATCCTGATATTATTGAAATTGATGCGGCATCAAATAATGGTGTTGAAGAAATAAGAGAATTAATAAATAATGTTAAAATAATGCCTTCTTCATTAAAATATAAAGTTTATATAATTGATGAAGTTCATATGCTTAGTCAAAGTGCTTTTAATGCTTTATTATTAACATTAGAGGAACCTCCGGAACACGTAATATTTATTTTAGCTACGACTAATATTGAAAGTGTTCCAATTACTATATTATCAAGATGTCAAAAGTTTGATTTTCGTAGAATAGATGATGATGATATTGTTAATAGATTAAAATTTATTTGTGAAAAGGAAAATATTTCTTATGAAGAGGATGGACTTAGAGAAATTGCAATATTATCCGATGGTGGTCTAAGGGATGCTTTAAGTATTTTAGATCAAATTTCTAAAAACGGAGAAGTTATTACATTAGAATTAGTCTCTCAAGAAGTAGGAAGCATATCTAATAAAAAAATAGATGATTTAATAAAATCTATTGATAAAAAAGATTTAGAAAATTTTAACAAAATTTTTGATGAGTTTTATAATAATAATTTAAATTATAAAGTAATTATAAAAAAATTAATTTACTCTTTAAGTGATATATCAATAAAAATTTTAAATGATGAATCAAATTGGAATTTATCATTCGATGATTGTAAAAATATGATTTTTGAGTTAAATGATTTAATAAATAAAATTAATATAAATATTAATGCATATTTATTAATAAAAATTTTGTTATTAAATTATTTTAAAAAGAAAAATGTCCCAATTGAAGCAAGTAATTACGGAAAAAATGTTGAATTAAAAAGTGAAAAAAAATTAGAAATTGATGGAAAAAAAGATATTGATTTTAATCGTAAAAATACGTTTGTAAATTTTAATAATAATTTAAAAAATATTAACGAGGATTTTATTAATCGACGTATAAATAATTGTTTTGTAAATGCTTCAAAAAATAATTTATTAAGTATTCAAAAAATATGGAGTGAATTTATAAAAAAAATTGATGTAGCACAAATAAAAGGTTTAATTAGTGATACTCAAGTAGTTACTGCATCTGATTCATATGCAATTTTGATTACAACAATTAATCACCAAGAAATTGAGTTAAATCAAAATATAGATAATATAGAAAAAAGTTTTAATAACTTTTTTAACAAAGAGTATAAATTAATATTTTTAAATGAAGAAAAATGGAATATAGAAAAGAAAAAATATATTAATAATTTACAAAAAAAATACAAATATGAATTTATATCTGAAGATATTGAAGAAAATAATGATTCAGAAGATGAAATGACTACAATAGCAAATAATTTATTTGCAAAAGATAAAATTGAAATTGAATAAGGAAGGAATGATTTATATATGAATATGCAACAATTAATGCAACAAGCACAAAGAATGCAAAGGGAAATTACTAAAAAAAAGGATGAAATTGATGCCAAAATTTTTGAAGGGAAATCAGAATGGGTAAATGTTTCATTTAATGGAAAAAAAGAATTAAAAAGTTTTAAAATTCTTAAAGATGGAGTTATTGATGAGTCTGATAAAGAAATGCTAGAAGATATGATTTTATTAGCAATTAAGGATGCATTTACTAAAATTGATAGAGAAATTGAAGATAAGTTAGGTCAATATGCATCAATGAGCGGATTGATGTAAGATGATTTATCCACCATCATTAGAAAAATTAATTAATTATTATAAAAAATTACCTGGTATTGGAGAAAAAAATGCAGAAAGGTTAGCATTAGCAACTCTTAATTTTAAAGATGAAGATGTTGATGGCTTTTCTGATACTTTAAAAGTTTTAAAAAAAAATATTAGAAAGTGTAGTATATGTGGCCATTTATCAGAAGGAGATATTTGTAGCATATGTTCTGATGAAAAACGTAATAAAAACTTAATATGTGTGATTGAAGATTATAAAAGTGTTTTTTCTTTTGAAAAAGTTGGTAATTACAATGGTGTGTATCATGTTTTAAATGGGCTCATATCTCCAGTAGAAAATATTGGACCTGAAAATATTAATTTGTCATCTTTGATAAAAAGGGTTGATAATCTAAAAGATCCAGAATTAATATTAGCATTAAAGTCAACTGTTGAAGGAGAAACAACTACTTTGTATATTAAAAAAATTTTTGAAAAGAAAAAAGTAATGATTTCAAGGCTTTCATATGGTATTCCAATGGGAGCTGAAATTGATTACTTAGATATAATTACATTGGATAAAGCATTAGAGGATAGAAAGAAAATATCAGAATAAAAATATTTTTAAATCATATTATTTTTTGAGGGATAATATGGTTAAATTTATTATAAAACTTTTAAAAAAAGTTGTAGTTGCTATATGTTTTATTTACGCTTTTAATTTAGTTGCTAGTGGTTTAAATATTTTTATTCCTATTAATATCATTACTATTGGAGTTGTAACTCTTTTAGGTATGTGTGGATTACTTTCACTTATTGCTATATACTTTGTCCTTTTATAAAAGGAGGTATTATTTTGTTTAATAAATTAAATGATTTAGTAAATTATTATCATGAGAACAAGTTATCTCATGCTTATTTGATTGAAACAAATAATATTAATAATTGCTTTAGTGATTTAAGGGTAGTTGTCCAAAGAATTTTTTGTCCGAATACTTATAAAGAAAATTGTAATGAATGTAATATATGTAATTTAATTAATCAAAATTATTTACCTTCTTTAAAAATTATCGAGCCAGATGGTAGTTCAATTAAAAAAGAACAGATATTAGAATTAAAAAGAGCATTTAGTTCAGTTCCAATTTATACAAAAAATAATATTTATATTATAAAAAATGCTGAAAAAATGACTGAATCATCTGCTAATACTATGTTAAAATTTCTAGAAGAACCAGAGGATAATTTATTAGGTTTTTTTATTACAAATAATATTAATAATGTAATTAACACTGTTAAAAGTAGATGTGAAATAATTAAATTATATTATGATGATAATGATTTAAATTTTAAAACATTAAATAGTGAAAAATATATAAATTATTTTAATATTGTAAGTAATTATATTTATAAATTAGAGATAGAAAAAAAGAACTTAATAATGTATAATAAAAGTGAATTATTAAATAATTTTTCTGAACGAGAAGATTATAAAATATTATTTAAAATAATGTTATTAATTTATGAAGAAGCATTAAATTATACTTTAGGTTTAAAAAATAATATATCATCTTATGACCAATTTAATTATTTAACTAAATTTGATAGTAAAATGCTTATTAAAAGAATAAAATTAATTACACAACTTTTAGATGATATTAATTATAATGTAAATTTAGAATTACTATTAGATAAATTTGTTATAGAATTGAGTGAAGTAATATGAGCAAAGTATATGGAATAATATTTAAGGATAATTGTAAAATATATTTTTTTAAATCAGATGAGATTTATGAAAAAGATGATTATGTTATTGTTGAAACAGAAAATGGATTACAATATGCTAAAGTTGTGCTAGTTAATAAAAATAGTGATAAAAAGGAAGATTATAAAAATATTGTTAGAAAAGCAACAGAAGACGATCAAAAAAAATATATAAATAATTTAAAAGATGCAAAAATTGCTTTAAATAAATGTAAAAAATTAGTTACAGATTTAAAATTAAATATGAATGTTATAAATGCTCAATGGACTTTTGAAAGAAACCAACTAATATTTACTTTTACATCTGATGAAAGGGTTGATTTTAGAGATTTAGCTAAAAAGTTAGCAAGTTTATATCATACTAGAATTGAATTAAGGCAAATTGGTGCTAGAGACAAAGCTAAGAGTGTTGGTGGAATAGGAATTTGTGGAAGAGTTTTGTGTTGTAAAGGCTTTTTAAATCAAATGGAAACAATTTCAATTAATATGGCAAAAAATCAAAATTTAGCATTAAATCCTAGTAAAATTAATGGTGTTTGTGGTCGATTATTATGTTGTTTAGCTTATGAAAATGAAAATTATTTAAATAATCTAAAAGGTATGCCAGTAGTTGGTGATGTAATTATGACTGATAAAGGTGAAGGAAAAGTAATAAGTATTGATATTTTAAATCGAAAATGTCAACTTTTAATAGGAGATACAAAAGAGGATTTTTATATTGATGAAAATAGTATTAAATGATTTGTTTGATTATAAAAATAGATTTATTTATCAATTGGAAAATGGTTTTAAATTTTCACTTGATTCAATATTACTTGCTGAGTTTGTTAAAGTAAAAGAAAATTTAAAAATACTTGATATGTGTTCTGGTAATTGCGCAATACCATTAATTCTATCTACTAGAACTAATAGCAATATAGTAGCTTTTGAAATACAAAAATTAATAGCAAAATTAGCGACAGATTCTGTTTTATATAACAATTTACAAAATCAAATAGAAGTTATAAATGATGATATTAAAAATATTGGTAATTATTTTTCTATTGAAGAATTTGATTTAATTACATGCAATCCTCCTTATTTTAAAAATAATGGTAATATGCATAATAAAAATGATTTTTTGACTATTGCTAGACATGAAGTTAATATAGATTTAGAAAAAATATTTAAAATTGCCTTTAAATATTTGAAAAATAATGGTATTTTATATTTAGTTCATCGAGTTGAAAGATTAGATGAAATATTTTATTATTCAAAAGTTAATAAAATTAATGTTAAAGAATTGCAATTTATAGTAACAAAAGATAACAATATTCCTAGTTTAGTATTAATAAAATGTGTTAAAAATAGTAAAAATGGAATTAAAGTAAAAAAAATTATTAATGTTAGTAATTGTAATACTTATCAACATATTTTTGATAGTGAGTGATATAGATGAAATTAATAGTTGGAATTGGAAATCCTGGAGCGGAGTATGAAAATACTCGTCATAATATAGGTTTCATGGTAATTGATGCTTTTTTAGGAAATGAAAAATATCAAAATAAATTTGATGGATTATATTTTAAAAAAAATATTGGAAATGAAACAGTGTATTTTTTAAAGCCTTTAACATATGTTAATAATTCGGGAATTTCAGTGAGAAAAATAATGGATTATTTTAATATTTCTATTAATGATATTTTAGTTATTCAAGATGATTTAGATGAAGATATAGGAAAGTATAAATTAAAAAATCATAGTAGTAGTGGTGGACATAATGGAATTAAATCTATAATAAGTTCCCTGGGTTCACAAGATTTTTTGCGTTTAAAAATAGGTATCAGTAATGCAAAAAAAGATAATGTAATAGACTTTGTTTTGGGTAAATTTTCTAAAGAAGAACAAAGAACTTTAAATGAATTAATGCCAATATTTAAAGATATTATTAATTCTTTTATAGAAAAAGGAACTAATAAAACAATGAATATTTATAATACTAAATAGTGGTGAATTATGAAATTTTTAGATAATTATTTTAAATATGAAATTGGAGTAGAAATATCTGGTTTAACCGAACAGTTAAACATTTTTTATTTGCTTAAATTGTATGAAAAATATGATAGAAATATTATTGTTTTAACTAGTTCTTTATATGAAGCTAATAAAATATATAATTTATTGAGTAATTATTTAGAAAATTCATTAATATTTCCGATGGATGATTTTTTATCTTCAATGATTGTGGCTTCGTCTCCAGAATTAAAGTATAAAAGATTAGAAACATTAGACAAATTAAAATCAAAAAATAAATATATTATTGTTACAAACTTAATGGGATATTTAAAGTTTTTACCGTCTAAAAATGTTGATAACTCTATAGTTATAAACAAAGGTGAAGAAATTAAAAGAGATAATTTAGTAAACTCTTTAGTAAATTTAGGTTATCATATTGATTCTTTGGTTACTGCAAGTGGTGAGATTTCTGTAAGAGGATTTATTGTAGATATATATCCTATTGATGAAGCACACCCAATAAGAGTGGAATTTGATGGTAATATGATAGAATCCATTAGATATTTTGATGAAAATACTCAGTTATCATGTGGAAATAAGGATAGTATTACTATAAAAGCTATTGATGAAATGGTATCAGAAAATAACGATTCTTTATTTAATTATGCTAATAATCCTATAGTTGTATATATTGATAAAAGTCAAATTGATGCCACTTATAAAAAGTTAGTTGAAGACATATTCGATTATAAAACTAATAATAATGTAGAATCTAAATTAATGTATGACATTGATGACATTGATGATAAAGATAAAATATTTGTTAACTTATTTGAAACTAGTAAGTATAATATTGGTGCTAAGAGTATAGAAAATTATAATCAAAATTTTGAAAAGTTAGTAAATGATTATAATTCTTTTAAAAAATCTGGTAAAGAAATTTATTTTTATTTATCAAATGAAAAACAAGCTTGTAAGATAAAAGAATTAATAAGTGATGCAAATATTGTTTTAAAATTTATTGGAAATGGTTTTATATTAGATAAATATGTTGTCATTGGGGAAAATGATATAGAAAAAGTAAATCATCAAGTCAATAATTATAAAAATAATTTTCATATAGGTAAAAGAATTAAGGATTTTAATCAATTAGAAAAGGGAGATTATGTTGTTCATGTAGCTCATGGTATTGGAGTTTATAATGGTATAACTACTTTAACCATTAAAGGTGCCAAAAAGGATTTTTTAACTATAAATTATGCTGGTTCTGATAAAATTTACGTTCCTGTTGAAAAAATAACTACTATTTATAAATATACTGGTAAGGATGGAAGCATTCCAAAAATAAATAAATTGGGAAGTCCAAACTGGGAAAAAACTAAAAAATATGTAGCTAGTAAAGTTAAGGATATTTCTGCTGATTTAATAAAATTATATAAAGAGCGTATTAATTTACGAAAAATTCCATATAAAGATTTTGTTGAAGAAGAAGAGTTTGCATATTCTTTTAAATATGATCTTACAAAAGATCAACAAAAAAGTATTAATGATATCAATAATGATTTAAAAAGTGATATTCCAATGGATCGATTGTTATGTGGTGATGTTGGCTTTGGTAAAACTGAAGTAGCTTTAAGAGCTATGTTTAAAACAGTTTTAAATAATCATCAAGTAATGTATTTATGCCCAACTACAATATTGTCAAAACAACAATATACAGTAGCAAAAAATAGATTTAAAGATTATGCCATTGAAATAGCATTGTTAAATAGACATGTTACTACTGCGCATGCTAAAAAAATAATAGAAGATTTTAAAAATGGAAAAATTGATATTTTATTTGGAACTCATAGAATTTTAAGTGATGATGTTAAAGCAAAAGATTTAGGTTTATTAGTTGTTGACGAAGAGCAAAGATTTGGAGTTACTCATAAAGAAAAAATAAAAAGTTTAAAAAAAGATGTTAACGTGTTGACTTTAAGTGCAACTCCAATACCAAGAACTTTAAAAATGGCGCTTTCAGGTTTAAGAGATTTATCAGTTATAGATACTCCTCCAGTTAATAGATATCCTGTTCAAACTTATGTCGTTGCAGAAGATGATCTATTAATAAAAGATGCAATATATAAAGAAATGTCTAGGAATGGACAAATATTTATTTTGTATAATAAAGTAGATTCTATTAGTAAATATGCTAGTCATATAAAAGACTTAGTTCCAGATGCTAAAATAACCTTTGCTCATGGAAAAATGGATAAAAATGAATTAGATAATATTATGACTTCTTTTATAAATTTTGAATATGATATTTTGATATGCACAACTATAATTGAAAGTGGAATTGATATTCCTAATGTAAATACATTAATTATTCATAATGCAGAAAATTTTGGTTTAAGTCAACTTTATCAAATCAGAGGAAGAGTTGGTAGAAGTGATAAAATCGCCTATGCATATTTAATGTATGAAAAAAACAAAGTATTAAATGAATTGTCTATTAAGAGATTAAATAGTATTAAAGAGTTTACTGAATTAGGTAGTGGTTATCGAATTGCAATGAGAGATTTAAGTTTAAGAGGTGCTGGAGACATTTTTGGTGCATCTCAAGCAGGATTTGTTGATTCTGTTGGTATTTCATTATATATGAAAATGATTGAAGATGAAATTAAACGTCAACAAGGAGAATGCGTTTATGAGGATGAAGATGATTCACAATCATTAATAAATGTTACTACTCATATAAGTGATTCTTATGTAAATGATGAAGATATAAAAATCGAAATTCATCAAAAAATTAATGAAATTGATTCTTATGAAAAATTATTGTTAGTAAAGACTGAGTTAGAAGATAGATTTGGAAAAATTACTGATGAAATGTTAGTATATATGTATGAGGAATGGTTTGAAAAAATAGCAAATAAATTTGGAATTAAAAAAGTATTGCAAACTGATAGATATGTTGAAGTAACGTTACCGGAAGAAATTTCTAAAAATGTTAAAGGAGATAAATTGTTAATTGAAGCAATGTCTTTAACTAAGTATTTTAATATTAAATATTTTAACAAACAGATTATTATTACTTTATATATAAATAATTTAGAAAAACACTTTATATTTTATTTAGTTACTCTTCTTGAAAAAATTTTATAATGCATAATTATTATATAGTTATCCACAATAAAATTAGAAGTGGAGTGAATTTTTTTGAAAGCTACTGGGGTAACTAGAAAAATAGATGAGTTAGGAAGAGTTGTTATACCTAAAGAAATTAGAAGAAATTTAAGTATTAGAGATGGAGAAAGTTTAGAAATTTTTACAAATGAAGATAGTATTATTTTAAAAAAACATTCACAATTAGAACAGTACGATGATATTAGTAAAAAATTATGTGATTTAATTAGTTCAATATTTAAAGCAAATATCATCATTACAGATAGAGAAAAAGTTTTAGCTACTAGTTTAAGTAATAATATTTTTGGTAAATATTTAAATAAAGATTTAATTAATTTGATTGATAATCGTGAAGAAAAGCGGAATATAGAAAAATTGGTTTTTGATGAATGTGTTATAAATGGTTCTTTTAGTGCAGTTCCTATTATTGCTTCGATAGATTCCTTAGGATTAATTATTATTGAATCATGTAATGAATATTCTATTAATTTAGCTCGATTAATTTCTAAAATAATATCTGAAAAAGTAAATATATATTAAATTGAAATAATAAAAATATAATATAAAAATGTAAAAATAGATATGAATTTATGAAAGTGATTATCTATTTTTTTTGAAATGCTAATTTATAAAATATGTATATAATTAAAATATTTTATGTGTTAAAATATTTATATATGGTGAAATTATGAAAAGATTATTAAAAGTCAGTCTAGATTTATTTTTATTATCTTTTATTTCTATTTTTTCTTGGTTTTGCTTAAGTTTGTTGATAGATAAAAATTTGATAAATATTTTTACTTTAATATATCCAATACAGTTTATATGGTATATGTTAAAGTCTATTTTTTCTATTGGAGCGAACATTAATAAAGAAAAGGATAAAAATAATGATGCGGTAATGTCAGGTATAATATTAGGAATTATTTTTGCTTTTTTAATTTCTTTGTTTCTTTTATTAAATATTGATTCCTATATTAATTTTATGAATATGAGTGTAAGTTTATATAAAAATTTTGCAATTTATTCAATTATTCAAGGATTTATTCAATTAATATTTCTTTTTATTATTGAAAAATTATATTATGAAGAAAAAAATATTTTAGCAAATAAGTATTCAATAATATTTAATCTTATAAATTTTACAACGTTGATAGGCATGGCAATCTTTATTAAGAATCAGATATTGATAATAATATTGACTTTAACATCAATATCCCTTTTTACAATTTATGTTTGTGTAAAGCATTTTGAAAAATTCCATTTTAATGTAAAATTAGGTAAATGGATAAAATATGATTCTGTTGAATTATTTAATAATTTTATATTTTTTTTAATTTTCTTATTTGGATTGTCTAATGTAATAGAATATGGAAGTGCTTATACTTTGGCATTAACTTTTGTATCGTTAATTACTGATTGTCAATGGGATACTTTTACAGCTATAGCTGAGGTTGCTAATATTGATATTTCAAAGAGAAGATTTGAATATAAAGAACATATTAAAAATGCATATAGATTGTTATTTTGGCTTGTAATTAGTATTTTTATAATGTTTGTTACTTTATATAATTTTTATGATTTAAATTTAAGATTAGTTTTAATATATTTTAGTTTTGAAATTTTAAATTTCATTTTATATCCATTATATACTATTAAAACGTGTTATTTAAAATTAGAATATTCTTCTATGAAAATTACGTTTAATAAAGTATTTGCAAATTTGTTAAGGTTTTCTTTTTCTATGTTATCAACCCCATTTTGCACTGGATTAGGTCAAATATTTTCTTCTTTATATCAGTTTATATCTACCAGTATAATATTTAGAGTAAAAAATAGACATAATAAATGCTAGTTTAAATTTTTTATGTTATACTTTTAAGTATGGGTGTTAAATATGAATTATTTAGAAAGAGTAGATAAAAATTTATTAATTCTTTTTGTTATAACTACAGCAACTTTATTAATATTATATGTTATTTTTTCATCTATTTTAAGTAAAGCAAATAAAACAATTTATGAAGAAAAAAATATATTTGCTTGGATTCCAATTTTTAATCTTTATTTATTAGGAAAAATAGCTATAAATAAAATAATTGGAGTTATATTAGTTTTAATAGAATTTTTGATTGGTTTTTTGAGTAGTATTCCATATTTTCAAAATGTAATTCCTAGTTATATTGTAGATATTTTAAGTTTAGTTTTTATATTTGTAATTATAATATTATTTTTTATAGTATTAGCAAAATATTTTAAGGTTAAAAAAAGAAAAAGAACCGTTTATGTAAATTATGTATCTCCAAATGATGATAATGGTAATAATGTTGATAATAATCAATTTATCAACAAAAATTTTGTAAATAATCAAAATGTCTCTAATGATCAAAAAATTGTAGGAGATTCTTTTGAATTACCAAAAGTAGATAATAGTTATTTAAATTTAAATAAAAAAAATAATGATGATATTGAAAATTTAGATGATAATAGTTAAATTATTGCTAAATTAAATTTGTTATGATAAACTAATTTTGAATTAGTGATGAAAGAAAGAGTAAATATAGGATTTTTATAGAGAGTTCTTTGTTGGTGGAAGAAGAATATTTGAATATATTGAACATGGTTCTGGAGCTAAACCGGAGATAAACCGTTATAATATTTGAGTGCATGTAATCATGAATTAAGGTGGTACCGCGGGTTTTACTCGTCCTTAGTTTGTGATTTTTATTTTGGAGGAATTTATTATGAGATGTTTTGAAAAGGTTAATTTTGATGAATTTTCTAAATATTATGGAAATAACAAAGAATTATATGAAGAATATTCTTTACCAAAAAGAATGACTTCTGCTAGTGCTGGATATGATTTTTTTGCTATTGAAGATTTTGTAATTAAACCTGGTGAAATTAAAAAAATTGCTACTGGCTATAAAGCAAAATATGAAAATGACGAAGTATTATTTATTATTGTGAGAGGTAGTGTTGGTTTTAAATATAATGTTAGAATTACTAATCAAGTTGTAGTGATTGATGCAGATTATTATAATAATACTACTAATAATGGTCAAATGTTTATTTCTTTGCAAAATGAAGGTGATAAAGATTTTGTGGTAAAAAAAGGGGAAGGTTATGTTCAAGGGATATTTATGAAATATTTGATTTGTGATAATGATTGTGCTGATGGAATAAGAAATGATGGGTTTGGTAGCACAAATAAAAGAAAGGATGATTAATAATGAATAAATATTATATATCTACTGCTATAGCTTATACTTCTGGTAAGCCTCATATAGGAAATACTTATGAAATTGTTTTGGCTGATGCGATTGCAAGATTTAAAAGAACGCTTGGTTATGATGTTTACTTTCAAACTGGAACCGATGAACATGGAGAAAAAATTGAAATAAAAGCTAAGGAATCTGGAATAACTCCCAAAGAATTTGTAGATGAAAAGGCAGCCGAAATAAAGCGTATTTGGGATATAATGAATACAAGTTATGACAAATTTGTCAGAACTACTGATGAAAATCACGTAAAAGTTGTTCAAAATATTTTTAAAAAAATGTATGAAAAAGGAGATATTTATAAAGGTGAATACAAAGGGCTTTATTGCACTCCTTGTGAATCTTTTTGGACTGAATCTCAATTAATTGATGGTAAATGTCCTGATTGTGGAAGACCAGTTGAAGAAAAACGTGAAGAAGCTTACTTTTTTAAATTGTCAAAATACCAAGAAAGGTTAGAAAGCTATATTGAAAGTCATCCTGACTTTATTAAACCGGAATCTAGAAAAAATGAAATGATTAATAATTTTATTAAACCAGGATTACAAGATTTATGTGTTTCTAGATCTTCATTTACATGGGGAATTCCAGTTGACTTTGATAATAAGCATATTGTATATGTTTGGCTTGATGCATTAACCAATTATATTACTAACATAGGATATGATGTTGATTCTGAAAGTGATCAATTTAAAAATTTGTGGCCAGCAGATTTACATTTAATAGGAAAAGATATTATTCGCTTTCATACTATATATTGGCCTTGCTTTTTAATGAGTTTAGATTTACCAATGCCTAAACAAGTTTTTGGACATCCTTGGCTTATTATGGCTGATGGTAAAATGAGTAAATCAAAAGGCAATGTTGTTTATGCAGATGATTTGGTGGAAGAGTTTGGAGTAGATGCTGTTAGATATTACTTTTTACATGAAATTCCATATTCATCTGATGGCGTATTTTCTAGAGATTTATTAATAGAAAAAATAAATTCTGATTTAGTAAATATTCTAGGTAATTTAGTTAATAGAACAGTTAGTATGGCTTTTAAATATTTTGATGGTAAAGTAGTAAATACAAATGTTGTTGAAAAAATAGATGAAGAGTTGAAAGATAATTTAAAAAATTTGGATAAAAAAATTATAGAAAAAATGGATAACCTTTTTGTTGGGGAAGCAATTGAAGAAATATTTAATGTATTAAGAAAATGTAATAAATATATTGATGATACTACTCCATGGGCTTTAGCAAAAGATGAAAGTAAAAAAGATCGTCTAGAAACTGTTTTGTATAATTTATTAGAATCTATTAGAATTTGTGCAATATATTTAAGTCCTTTTTTACCTGATACTTCTGAAAAAATATTTAAACAGTTAAATACTAATAATGGTTTATATAAATTAAAAGAGTTTGGTAACTTAGAAAGTCCAATATTATTAAATGAACCTCAACATTTATTTTCAAGGATAGAGGTAAAATAATGTTAATTGATACTCATTGCCATTTATATAGTGAATATTATAGTGATATAGATGATATTGTAAATTTAGCTAAAAAAAGTAATGTAAATATATTAATTAATAATGGTTGTGATAGTAAAAGTAATAAAGAGGTAATTGATTTATTAGATAAATACAAAAATATGTATGGTGCTATTGGAATACATCCTGAAGAAGTAGATAATTATTCTTTGGATGATATTAAGTTTATAGAAAAAAATTTAAATAATAAAAAGATTGTTGCTATTGGTGAAATTGGGTTAGATTATCATTACTCTAAAGAAAATAAAGAAAAACAAATAAAACTTTTTGAATTGCAGTTAGACATTGCAAATAAATATAAAGTTCCTGTTATTATTCATAGTAGAGATGCTACTGAGGATACAATAAATATTTTAAGAAAATATAATATTAAAGGAGTAATTCATTCTTTTTCAGGTAGTTTAGAAACAGCTAAGATTTATATAAAAATGGGTTTTTTGCTAGGTATAAATGGTGTTGTAACTTTTAAAAATTGTAATTTAAAAGATATTTTAGTTAATATTGGTTTAAATAATATAATTTTAGAGACTGATTCCCCATATTTAACACCGGTTCCATATAGAGGGAAACAAAATAACCCTAGTCATATATTAGATATTGCTAAATATATTTCAGAAATTTTTAATGTTTCGTTAGAAGAAGTATCTAAAATTACTACAAAGAATGTTTTAGATTTATATAATAAAATAACTATTGATTAAATTTTTCAATAGTTTTTATTTATTTTATAATATTTTTAATTTATAATATAATTTACATTTTGGAGGGAAAAAATATGTATGATCAAAAAATAAAAGATGGAGTAATAAAAAGAGTAATGCTAGGGGAATTAATTAAAGATGTTAGTGAAGATACAGGAGTATCTATTGGAACTATTAGAAGATGGGTAAAAGAATACAAAGAAAAAATGGACAGTAATTCTAAAAGTATAACTGATAGTGAAAAAGGTTTTTTGCAATTGGTTTTAGATGAAGATAATTTGCTAGTTAATGTTGATAGGTTAGCAAGTGAAGGACTATTAGATGATGTTTTAAAATTATTTGATAATGAAGAATTTAAATATAATGCTAATATGCAAATAATGAGAATTAACATTTTAATTAACTTAGATAGATTGGAAGAAGCTTTATGTTTATGTGAAAGTTTAGAATTTTTAAAGGATAAAGAAATTAGGTTGCTACAAAGAAGAATACTCAATATGATGCTTAATAAAAAAAGAATGCAACTTAAAATGGATTTAATAAGAGTTCTTAAATACAAATTAGATAGCCAACAAGATATTGAATCAAGTGAAATGCCGATAGAATCTGATAATAAAGTTAAAAAAGCAAATTCAACAAGTATATTATTTGAAATATATAATAATAAAATTTTAACTCAATGTGATTTAGCTTCAATAAATATTAATGATTTAGAACGGGTAATACTAACTGTAGCTTTATACGATAAACAAAACTTACCTTTAAATATATTGTTCAAATATTTAAAAGAGAAGTTAGTTGAATACAGTGAAGAAGAGGAAATATTTAAATTAATTCAAAGTTTGTTTTTAAAAATGAAATCAAAAAGGAGAATATTTGATTTGGAGCATTATAAGAATTTGCTAGTAAGTGTGAGAAAATATAGGCATATAATTAGTGAAGCAAAAGATAGTTCTTTAGCAAGAAAAAAACCAAACGGTGATAATAATGTATAGTCAAGAAATTAAACAAATGGTTTTAAAAAGGATAAAAAATGGTGAAAAAGTTAAAAGTATAAATGCTAATACTGGTATTTCTATTGCAACTATTTACAGATGGGTTAAGGAAGAAAAATTAGAAAGTAATAATATAGCGACTCCTTTTGATGAGTTATCTGATGTTGAATTATTACAGAAATATTGTAATATTAATGATTTAGATAATGCCTTAAATATTTGTTTGGATCCTAAAAATAAAAACAATCCAATAATTCAATCGCAACATGTAAAAATTTTAATAATGAAAAGCGGTTTATACGATGCTTTAGCAATATGTGAGCAGCCGTTGTTTTTAACTGATAATGTAATTCAGTCACAACGCATAAGTATTTTAGTAATGCAAAATAGAATATGTGATGCCTTAGCAATATGTGAAAATCCTATTTTTGAGAAAAATGATAGCATACAAACTCAACATATAAAAATTTTAATAAAAAAAGGTAAAATTGATGAAGCATTGAAAATGTGTGAACGTTTAGAGTTTGCAGATTATCCTTTAATCCAATCTATACGAATAAAAATTTTAATGCTTAAAGATCGTTTGATGGAAGCTTTAGCAATAAGTGAGCGACCATTGTTTTTAACTGATAGTGTAATTCAGTCACAACGCATAAGTATTTTAGTAATGAAAAATAGAATATGCGATGCCTTAGCAATATGTGAAAATCCTATTTTTGAGAAAAATGATAGCATACAAACTCAACATATAAAAATTTTAATAAAAAAAGGTAAAATTGATGAAGCATTGAAAATGTGTGAACGTTTAGAGTTTGCAGATTATCCTTTAATCCAATCTATACGAATAAAAATTTTAATGCTTAAAGATCGTTTGATGGAAGCTTTAGCAATAAGTGAGCGACCATTGTTTTTAACTGATGATGTAATCCAATCCCAACGTATATGTATTTTAGATAAACAAAGTAGAATAGTAAAAGCTTTAGAACTATGTGAAAATCCTATTTTTGAAAAAAAATATAATGTTCAATCTCAACATATAAAAATCTTAATAGAACTAGGTAGGATTGAAGATGCTTTAAAAATATGTGAACGTTCAGAGTTTGTAAATAATCCTCGCATTCAATCCCAACGAATAGAAATTTTAATTAATAAAGGTAATTATAAAATGGCTTTAATGATATGCGAAAATCCTCTTTTAAGTGAAGACATTGTTATTAAAAGGCAAAAAGGAAAAATAATAGCTTTAATGCAATCTCCTTTTTATATATCATCCGCAGAAAATTTAACTTTAAAACCTATGGATATAAAAATTTCTTTATCGTTGCTTGAAGCAATAAAAAAAGATGAAATTTTATCTCCATCTGAAATTGATAATTGTGAAATTCATGATATAGTAAAAATTATTTTAATAGTTGCTTTGTATGATAAACAAAACATGTCTTTGAATGTTGTATTAAGATTCTTAAAACAAAAGATGGAAAAATATAAGTCAATAAGTCAATATTTAAGAATTATTCAACAATTACTTTTAAGAATGAAGTCTAAAAGAATAATATTTGATTCAGAGTATTATAAAACTTTATTAAATAGTCTTTTAAGGGGTAAAATAGATGAGAAATCATTACGCCGTTGTAAGCCAAATTAGCCTTTTTTTGGTAAAATAAGCATGTATTTTGACAAATATATACGCTAATGCTATAATTTATTTATCCAATTGAGGTGGATGTATTATATGAAAAATATAGGTTACTTTACTAAAATTTTATTAATAATGGTTGTTTTAATTATTGCTAAAAGTAGTAGTAATGTTAATGTTGCTAAGGTAGAAAATGAAAATGTAAATAAAACTATTAATCTATCTACTATGGCATTAAAAGTTGATGAAATTGAAGAAAATATAAAATGGAGTGCTATTGATACATATACTGGTGATTTAACTGGTTATGTGTATAATTGTCCTTTGTGTAATGGGACGCTTGCTTGTAAGTCAAGTTATGATATTACTGATGGTAAAAATACATATTATGATTCAGAATATGGAGAAGTATATATTGTTGCATCTAGTAAAAATTTACCATGTGGTTCAATAGTTAGTTTTTATAGTAATAGAATTTCTAATGAAAAAGTTGTTGCAATAGTTTTAGATAGAGGAGTAACGGGAAATGCACTTGATTTTTTATCTCCAAGTCTTAGTTATGCATATGACCAAATAGGTAGAAGTTCTATTACATATGACGTTTTAAGGAGCGGGTGGGAATAAATCCTACCTGAATTTTTTATGAAAGCAAAAAAGAGTTTAGGTCAAAATTTTTTAATTGATGAAACTATAATTAATAATATTGTAGAACAGATTAATGCAAACGAGGATGATTTAATAATTGAAATTGGCCCTGGACGAGGAGCACTAACTAAAATGCTAATTGGTAAAAAATCTCATTATATAGGTTATGAGATTGATAATGAGCTAATTCCTATTTTAAAAAAGTTTGTAGGCAATAAAATTGTTATAAAAAACCAAGATTTTTTAGCTTCTGATTTAACTAATGATATTAAAAATATAACTTATAATAAATTATTTATTGTTGGCAACTTGCCATATTATATTACTACACCAATAATTGAACATATAATAAATTCTAAAATTAAATTTGAAAAATTAGTAATTATGGTTCAAAAGGAAGTGGCGAATAGATTTATGGCATCGTGTGGTGCAAAAGATTATGGATACATGACCCTTTATTTAAAATACTATTTTGATATTTTTAAAGTTTGTGATGTTTCTAAATTTAGTTTTAATCCTGTTCCTAAGGTTGAAAGTTCTGTTCTTTCTTTTTCTATAAGAAAAAACAGACCTATTGTTGATGAAAATAAGTATTTTGAATTTTTAAAAGCTTGTTTTAAGCAAAAAAGAAAAACTTTAAAAAATAACATAGGCAATATAAAATTTGAAAAGATAAAAAAAATACTATTAAAAAATAATATAATGGAAAATGTTAGAGCAGAAGAAATAAATGAAGAATTGTTTATTTTGTTATTTAATGAATTGAATAAAAATAATTAAGAATTTTATTCAATTTTTTTTCATATATTTTTAATGGTGATATATGTGCAGATTAAAAAAGGAGATCTAGTATCTAGAAATAGTTATAATAATGATACTGTTTTTAAGGTTATAAATATAGTTGATGGGGTTTGTTATTTAAAAGGAGTTGAGGTTCGACTTTATGCTGATGCCCAAATGGACGATTTAAAATTGGAGACTGATGTAGTTGAAGCAGATGAAGTTGATAATATTGATATAAAAGATGAGTTATTAACAAGGGGAGATTATTTTTATTTGCCAGCTAAAGTATTACACATAGATGGTGATGAAGATTATTTAAATAGGTGTTTAAAATTTTATAAAAAAAATGGTATTTTTGCTATTGGGAAAAAAATAAACGAAAAAAATATTTGTGAGCAAATACAACTGCTTTTAAGAGAATACAAACCAGATATAGTTATAATTACTGGACATGATGCTTATTTGAAAAAAAGAGGAGATATTAATGACTTAAATAATTATAAAAACTCTGGTTATTTTGTTAAAGCAGTAAAGGCAGCTAGAAATTATGAAAAAAGTCATGAAAAATTAGTAATTATTGCAGGTGCCTGTCAAAGTAATTATGAAGAATTAATTAAGGCTGGTGCTAATTTTGCTTCTAGTCCAAAAAGGATTAATATTCATGCATTAGATCCAGCAATTATAGCAAGCACTATTTCATTAACTGAAAGAAATAAAGAAATTGATTTAGTTAAACTACTTGAAAAAACAAAATATAAAGAAGATGGTATGGGGGGAATTATGTGTAATGGGCTTATGTATGTTGGGTATCCAAGGTAAGGTGTTTAATGAATATTAATTTGGTAAAAGAAGAAATAAGCAAAAAAATGAATTCTAAAGTAATTGTATCTGTTTTTGGGCTTAGAAATAGAGTTACTAGATATGAAGGAATTATATATAAAATATATCCTAATTTATTTACTGTTTTAATAAATGGTGAAGAAAAAAGTTTTACTTATGGAGATTTAATAACAGGGGATGTAAAATTAAAATATTTGTAGATTTTTGTTGCAAATTTAATTTTTTTAAATTAAAATAATATATATAAGGAGATTGTATATGGAAATCACAAGGTTAGACATTTATTTAAGAGAAAAAGAAGGATCAAAACTTAAAGCTTTTGTAGACTTTACTTTGGATGATTGTTTAGCTATTAAAGGTGCTAAAATTATTGAAGGTAATAGTAGATTGTTTGTTTCTATGCCTGGTAAAATGAATAAACATGGTAAAGAAGAAAATGTAGTTTTTCCTACTAATAAAGAAACAAGAGATAAATTTGAAAAAGTTATATTAGATGCTTATAATAAAAAAATTGAAGAAAATAAAGTCAATTAATATTGATTTTTATTTTTTTTTGTAAATAAATTTTTTGCTTGACATATAATTATACATATGGTAGAATTTTTTTTGCTGCTTAAAAAGGAGAGATTATAATGTTAATAAGCAAAATAAAATACGTATATGAAAATGGTAAATTAATTGGTGTTAAAATTCTTACTTTTAATGGTGAAGGTTTTTCAATTAAAGAAGTATATGTTGGAATACAACTTGATATAAATGATGTTTTATCTAATCCTGAAGTTGCTGAAAAAATGGGTATTGGTGATATTAACACTTTTTGCCGTAGATATAATGCTTGTTTAGCTCAAGGTATAGTTTATTTTCCACAATCTGGAACTTATTCATTTATGGATGGTAGAGATGAAATATTGCCTTGGAATGAAGAAATTAATGTTGAAGAACAATTAGCTAATGTTATTTTACCATATAAAGAAACACAAGTTAACGATGAAACATTTATGCGTGAAGTAGATAATGCTTTTGATCCAGAAGATCCATTAATTGAAATGCTAGGAATTGAAAATTCATCATTAACATTAAGTAGAGTTTCTGAACGATAACTATTTTCATAGTTATTTTTTTTTCGCATATAATTTTATTGAAGGAGAATATATGGAAGGATTAAATTTTGGAAGTCAAGAAGTAAAAATGATTGATAGAAGTAATATATCCTTAAGTGGAGTTAATAAAATTGTAAGTTTTGATGATGAAGAATTTTTAATGGAAACAACTGTTGGTAATCTCCAATTATTAGGTGAAGGATTAGAATTGTTAAAATTAGATACAAATGATGGAAATGTAAAGATAAAAGGTAAAATAAACTCTTTTTCATACATAGATGGTAAAATTAAAGAAAAACAAGAAAGTGTATTTAATAAATTGTTTAAATAATGAATAGTTATATTCAAGTTTTATCTTTTACTTTTTCTTTTTCCTATGGTATATTTTTTTATTTAGCGTCATTGTTAAATAAAACTATTTTAAATAAAAAATCGAATATAACCCAAATATTTATTACTTTAATTTTTATAATTGATATTGTTATTTTATATATTTACTTGATGTATAAAATAAATAATGGAAAATTTCATATTTATTTTATAATTTCAATGATATTAGGCTATATGTTTATGATGTTTAATAAAGATAAGCTATATCATTTTTGTAAAAAAAATGTAAACAAGTTAAAAAAACATTAGATTTATTAAAAATCAATGTTTTTTTTGTTATAATTTATGTGATAAATTAGGGGCGATATTTTGAAAAAGACAAAAAAAGAAAAAAAACGTTTATTTTTAATCTCTATTCTTTTGTGTGCTATGTTAGGAATTTTAATTAATTCAGTAGCAAGGGATTGGGTAGAAATTCTAGATAATAATTCTCAAATAAAATCTTTAGAAGATGAATATTCAAATTTATTAACCGAAGAAGAAAAGCTAAAAAGTGATGTAACTAAATTGCAAGATTCTGATTATATAGCTAGATATGCAAAAGAAAAGTTTTTGTATTCTCAAGAAGGGGATTTAATTATTAGAATGGATGAAAATTAAATTTCATTTTTATCTATAATTTTATCTATAATGCCATAATCTAATGCTTCTTTAGCACTTAAAAAATTATCTCGTTCTGTATCTTTAGTTATTTTTTCGTATGTTTGTTTTGTATTACTTGCTAATATTTTGTTTAATTTTTCTTTAAGTTTTATTATTCTTTCAGCTGCTATTTTTATGTCAGTTGCTTGTCCTTGTGCTCCTCCAAGTGGTTGATGTATCATTATTTCTGTATTAGGTAGAGCATATCTTTTATGTCCACTTGATAAAATAAATGCCGCCATACTTGCACACATTCCTAAGCCTATAGTTATTACATTACTTTTAATAAAGTTCATAGTATCATAAATACTCATTCCTGACGTTATTGAACCTCCAGGGCTATTAATATAAATATATATATCTTCATTATTAATATTATCTAAATATAATAATTCACTTATTACGATATTTGCTAGAGAATCATTTATTTCTCCACTTAAAAAAATAATTCTATCTTTTAACATTCGTGAGTATAAATCATATGCATATTCTTTATTACTTGTTTTTTCTATTATAGTTGGAATTATGTTCAAATTTAATCACCTAAATAAATAATAGTGTTTTTTAAAAAAATTATTCATATTTTGTTTTATTTTTTAGGCTTTTATATGTTATAATTTAAAATAGGAGGGATAAAACATGGGCGTAAAAATAGATATTCTTGAAATTTTAAGACAAAAAGACAGATTAGATGATGTTAATGCAGAAGTTGCATCAACACTTTCAAAGGTGGATACCGAACTAAATAATTGCTGCACTAATTTAACTGGTGGTGGAACAGCATTGGAAGTTTCTGTAGCTAGTTTAATTTCTGTGAATTCTTCTGTTACTGAGAAGTTGAAAAAAGCTATCCCAAAATTGATTACTTTTATGGATACTCAAATGGAATCATATAATGTATCTTTGACTGAAGCTAATAACGAACTTAATCAATTAGTTAGTATATTAAAAGCAACTTTTGAAAGCGATGGGGATATAACTAGAACTTATAAAGAAGCTAATAGATATATTAATTTACCTAGTGGTAATGAAATAGTAGATAATGCTATGCAATATGTTGGTGGAAGTTATGTTTATGGTGGTAATACTTTAACTGAGGATGGTGGCGTAGATTGTTCGGCTTTTACTAAGGAAATATATGAAAAATACGGTTATGATTTAGATCGAACTGCTGGAGAACAAGTTTCACAAGGAGATATTGTTGATATTTCTGGTGGAAATTATGAAAATTTACAACCTGGAGATTTAATCTTTTATGGTTCAATTAATAATCCGGGCCATGTTGCTATTTATGCAGGAAATGGACAAATTGTTCATGCTGCAACATCTACAAGAGGAATATGTACTAATGACATGTTATGGGAGGGAACTCCATGTGCAGCAAGACGTATAATAGGTAGTGAAAATGTTACAGTTATAGAAGAATAGAAGGGATAAAAATGGAAAAAGTAAAAGTTACTTTTCAAGATAACACTATACATGAATACGAAAAAGAAGTATCTTTTTATGAAATAAGTAAAGATATTGATATGAATAATATTATGGGTTTTAAAATTGGAAATGAAGTTTTTTCGTTGGATTGTAAAGCAACAAATGATTGTAAAATCGAGTTTATTAATACTAATGATATTATAGGAAATAAAATTTATAAAGCAGGTTTAAAATTTTTATTTGAAGTAGCATTATTAGAAACTTTTCCTGAATTAGAAATTTCTTATGAACACAGTGTCCCTCGAGGAATGTTAGGAGTAGTTTCTGGAAATAAAATATTAACACAAGACGATTTAAATAAAATTAAGTCTAAAATGGCAGATTTAGTTGAAGAAGATGAAAAAATTGAAAAGATTAATGTTTCTCCTAAAGAAGCAATTAAATATTATCAAGTTACTAATGAATTAGAAAAGGCAAGTAATATTCAAAGTATAAGTGATAAGATGGTTACTTTGTATAAATTACATAATAGATTAAATTACTTTTATTCAATTATGCCGTATTCTATTGGAAGTATTAATAAATATGAGCTTATTTATTTAGGAAATAATCGAATTGTATTTTTATTCCCGTCTGTGAATAGTAATGGTAATGTTCCTGAATATGTTCATTATGATAAAATAATTGATTCATTTTTAGAGGGGAAAAAATGGTTAGATAATTTAAATATGCCATATATTAGTGATTTAAATAAAACAATAGGTAATGGAAAAATAAAAGATTTTATAAGGTCTAATGAACTTATATTTAGTTTAAATATTGCCAAAGCAGTTGATAATATTATTAGTAATAGAGATATAAAGTTTATATTAATTTCAGGACCCTCATCTTCTGGTAAAACAACTACAACGTCTCGCATATCTTCATATTTAGAAGCTTTAGGTTATAATACTATAAAAATAAGTTTAGATGATTACTTTGTTGATAGAGATAAAAATCCAGTTGATGAAAATGGCAAATATGATTTTGAGTGTTTAGAAGCAATTGATGTTGAAGCCTTTAATAATGATTTAAATAGGTTATTAAATGGTGAAGAAATAACTCTTCCAACTTATAATTTTATAACTGGTAAAAGAGAATATTCTAAAGATAAAGTAATGATGAAAGAAAATACTATATTTTTGATTGAAGGGTTACATGCATTAAATGATGATTTAACAATAAATGTTGAGGACAAATATAAGTATAAAATATATTTAAGTCCATTTATTCCACTTAATATTGATGAACATAATTATGTTTCAACAATAGATTTAAGATTACTTAGGAGAATAGTTCGAGATAACCGAACTAGGGGATACGATATTTTTAAAACGATAGATAATTGGCAAAAAGTGCGATATGGAGAAGAAAAATATATATTTCCATATATTCATCAAGCAAATGTAATAATTAATACTGCTCTTGCTTATGAAATAGGGGTTTTAAAAGTATTTGTTGAACCGTTGTTATTATCTGTAGGAGTAGATTCAAATTACTATGAAGAAGCAAGAAGATTAATAGATTTTTTAAAACAATTTTTTCCTATTCCAGGAGAATATGTAAATGATGAATCAATTTTAAGAGAATTTATAGGAGGAAAATATAATGATTAAAGTTGCAATTAATGGTTTTGGTAGAATTGGGAGATTAGCTTTTAGACAAATAGTAACACAAACAGATTTTGATATTGTTGCTATTAATGATTTAACTAGTGCTGAAGATTTAGCATACTTGGTTAAATACGATACAGTTCATGGATCTTTTCATGAAGATGAAATATCTTATGATGGTAACGATTTAATAGTAGCAGGAAGACATATTAAAGTTTATGCTGAAAAAGATCCTTTAAATCTTCCTTGGAAAGATTTAGATGTTGATCTAGTTTTAGAATGCACTGGTAAATTTACTGCTTATGAAGACGCTAAAAAGCATATAACTGCTGGAGCTAAAAAGGTTTTAATTTCTGCTCCAGGAAAAGATGATATGAAAACTATTGTATATAATGTTAATGATAATACTTTAACTAATGAAGATGTTGTTGTTTCAGCGGCAAGTTGCACTACTAATTGCTTAGCGCCGGTGCTAAAAATTATTAATGATAATTTAGGTATAAAAAAAGGTTTCATGACAACAGTTCATGCTTATACAAATGATCAAGCTACCCTTGATATAGCTCATAAAAAGGGAATAAAAGCAAGACGTGGTAGAGCTTGTGCTCAAAATATTGTTCCTGCTTCTACTGGTGCTGCTAAAGCAATTGGATTGGTAATTCCAGATTTATTAAATAAAATGGATGGAAATGCATTTAGAGTTCCGGTAGCTGATGGTTCTGTAGTTGATGTTACTCTTGAACTTAATAAAAATACAACAATAGAAGAAATAACTAAATTATTTCAAGATAATCAAAATGAAACTATAAAAATCACTATGGATCCTATAGTATCAAGTGATATATTAGGTAAAAAGTATGGAGCTATTGTTGATGGACTTTCTACTAGTATTGTTGAATCAAATGGAACTCAACTTGTTAAAATAATAGCTTGGTATGATAATGAGTATGGTTATACTGCTCAAATGCTTAGGACTGCTAAGAAAATGTTTAATTAATACAAAAAAGATTGCGTTAGTTATGTAACCTAAAATTAGGAGATAACATAAGTTTGCAATCTTTTTATTTTAAATGTCTAGTTCTAAATAACTCATATAGTAGTTTACTTTCTTTAGGTAAAAGTTGATAATGATAACTTGTTTTTATCATTTTATTTAATTCATCATCAGAAGGCTTTGATACTTCCCATATTATATTCTCTAAAATTGTTGGTGATATCAATTTATTTGCAAGCATTATTATTTTCTTAATTTCTTTATCTATATCGCTTTGTTCTGTTATTTTAAAATTAATACTTAAAAGGTCATAAAGTTTATTTATTTTTTTAATTAACCTTTTTAATTCTTCATTGATAATAAATGATGGGGCATTTAATTCAATAAATTTTTTATATCTTTCATAAGCCTTAATTATTGAATAATATGTGTTATCGTCTGGAAATATTAAATTTTGTGTTGCTTTTTCTGTTTCATTGACTGATAGTGGTATTAAAAAATGCCTAATATTATGTTTATATCTTACATCATTTTCATCTCTTTTAGAATCCCAAGTTGTATCTATTGCATAAATACCCGTTACTTCATATTTAGAATCATTTATAAAAACAATATTTTCAGCATGTCCGGGTTTATCTTTGTCTTTAGATGCCCAAGTTAATTTAAAAACTGATAAATTTAAAAATCTTGCTACTGCAAAAAAGTAATTACTATAACCTTCGCAAACTATTTTATTTGTTTTTCTAATTTGGTTTATGCTTCTACTAGTTGATATGTCTTCATTTTCACTTTCTTTGTTATACATTTTTGCTTTTAAATTATAATAAATATAATATATTGTTTCTAAAGGAGAATAATTTCTTTTTTTAATTTTATCGCCGATATTTAATATGTGCTGATACATATCAATCGTTTCTTGTGATGTTAATAATTCATTTGATGCTATTTCGCATTTATATAAAATATTCGGATTATTATTTTCTGGATGGGTTAAAAAGCTTAATATTTCATCTAATTCTAAATTATTAAAATCTATTATTAATGGTTTATTTGTTTTAAATATATTTTCTATTTTACCTTTATATGTTTTTAAATAGATTATTGGTATAGCATTTATAATTTCGCTTTTTAAATCGCTTTCAAAAACATTTAAGTGTTTAATTACTTTTTTTAGTGTAATTTTTTTTCCTAATTCAGTAAAAAATGTAGCATCATATGTAAAAGTATTTATAAATTGTTCATAGTTTTCTATATTACTAAAGAATATTGTAATGTGATTATTTTCGTTATATGCATCTATAAACAAACTTTGATTAAGTGCCGATGAATCTATTATTATTTCTAATTTCATGTTTACTTCCTTTTTTGTTGGTTATAGTATCACGTAATAATGGTTTTGTCTATTAAAAAGTGTAAAGATACGTAAATATATCTTTTTAGGTTTAAATTTGTGTGATATACTTATAATAGGAGGTGCAAAATGGGCGTAAAGATTGATTTGTTAGAAGTTTTAAGACAAAAAGATCGATTAAGTGATGTTAATACTGAAATGGTTTCTACATTAGCAAAAGTAGATTCAGAGATGAATAATTGTTGCACTAATTTAACAGGTGGAGGAACTGCATTAGAAGTTTCTGTTGCTAGTTTAAATAACACTATTTCATCTGTGGCGGAAAAGTTAAAGAAAGCTGTTCCAGTGCTTGTTGAATTTATGGATACCCAAATGCAATCTTATAAAGTATCCTTAGAAGAAGCTAATGCTGAACTGCAAGATCTTATTAGTGTTTTAAAAGGTAATTATGCTGAAGATGGAACAATAACAAATTCTGGAAGATTAATTACTTCAGATATGAGGGCAGATGCAACAATAAATGATTCTGGTTCTTATAGTTCAGGAAAAAATAATTATACTACTTTGGAAAATAAGATCGGTTCTGAGACTGAATGGAATAATTTAAATGAATGTTTTTATTATTTTAAAGAAAAAGGCTTATCTGATGAACAAATCGCTGGAATTTTGGGCAATGCATGTCAAGAATCTGGGTTTGTTTTAGATATTAAAAATCCTACATCTACTTCAAAAGGTTTATTTCAATGGCTTGATAGCAGATATCCAAGTGATTGGTCATTAGAAACTCAACTTGATCACGCATGGAACGAAATGCAAGGAACTCCTTGCGGTGGTAATATATCTTCAGTAGTCGATTCGTTAAGCTCGAAGACTACTGTTGCAGATGCAACAAATACATTCGCTGTATTTTTTGAAGGTGCGAGTAAGCGCAATAATGAAACAGGGGCAATGTATGTTCCAGATCTTAGTTTTAGAACTAATTTTGCAAATACTATTTATGCTTATATTAAGGATAATTTGACTTAATTTTATTAAAGTAAGGAAGGAGAGATAATAATGGCAAGTAATGAAGGTCAATATCATATTACTAATGTGGATCATTTAATTGAAAGTGCAGGTAATTTAGCTACTTACAAATCTAATTTGTTAAATAATGTAAATAGTTTAGAATTTATAAAAAATTCAGTAACTACTAATTGGCAAAATGATGCTGCTTATAGTGATGTTAAGAGCTATGTTGAAGAGTTACAAGCTTGTATTGATAAATTAAATAATACAATAATACCAACTATTCAAAAGTTTTCTAGCACTATGTATAATTTAGCTATTGCAAATAAAGAAATTGAATCTAATACAGTTAATGGTAGCAAATAAAGGAGTGATATAAATGGTTGATATTAAAACTCAGGAAATATTAAGGTTATATGCTAGAAGTGAAGATGTTAATAAAGCTGTTACAAACGATTTAAACAATTCAAATATAGAGTTTAAAAATATTTGTGATAATGTTAATTGTTCAGAATTAACTTCAGCTACAGAAGGTCTTAAAATTGCTGTTTCAAACATTGCTACTACTATTGATAAAACTTTACCAGTTGTAGCAACATTTATGTTGAAACAGGCAAATTTATATAGTGAAACTGAAACTACAACTGATGAAGAAATTAATACATTAGTAAATACAATTTATAACAATATAGGTTTAGAAAGTACTGAATAATATGAGAACTGCTTTATAGTAGTTCTTTTTATGTGTCTAATTTTTAGTTAACAATAAAATAAAAGTTATAAATATATTGAATAAATTTATTTGACATGTTAAAATTGAAATAGTAAGGATAGATTATAATGTTAGAAAAGAAGAATATAGAAAAAATACTTATTATTTCTGTAATAGCTATATTTGTTGTTGTTAGTGCAACATTTGCTTTTTTTCAATCTCAATTACAAGGTAGTGAAGAAGGTAATATTAATATTATTAGTGAAACTACTGACCGTTTAAATTTTGATATAAGTGATGAAATCAATTTAAATATAAATCAATTTAATTTTGGTGTAGGTGCAGGTAATTTGAATAGATCTGCTACTGGAACTGCAACTTTACTTGCAAATAGTAAAACTAATACTGCAAGTTATACTTATTATGTTTATTTTAAAATTAATTCTAATGATTTTGTTTATACAACTAGTGATTCTAAACCTGAAATTATTTTAACAATTACTAATCCTAGTGGACAAGAAGTTACTTCAATAGAAGGTTTAAATTATGTTACTGCTACTGGTGCTGATGGAATTCAAGTTAAAGGCTTTGATATAACTATTGCTGATGGCTTATTTGCTGTTGCAGAAAATTATGCTATATCATCGAATAGTAGCACAACACCAACTACACAAGAGTGGGGCTTTAAAGCTACATTCATAAATCTTGATAGTGATCAACAAAATAACACTGGTAAAAATATGGATGCTAAAATAATAATGCAAAGGGAAGAATATGATAATTCTTTTGCCAGTTACATTATTAATGATGTTTATACTGCCGATGGAGAAAATGGATTATATTTTCATGATGGGGTAGGAAGTTATACAAATGCAGATCAAGAAGCAGGAGATAATTCATATAGATATAGTGGAGCAAATCCAAATAATTATGTATGTTTTGGAAGTGATGCAGATACTTGCCCAGATGAATACTTATACCGTATAATTGGAGTTTTTGATGAAGATAGCGATGGAAAATACAATGTTAAATTAATAAAAGCCGATTATACAACAAGTGCTATGCTTGGAACAAATGGAAGAGATTATGTTGGAAATTATAGTAGTAGTACATCACAATATAAAGGAAGTATGGATACTAGCACAATAGCAGCATATAGATGGAATTATGATACAAGTGTAAGTTCATATGGATCAAATAATTGGACAACAAGTGAATTAAATAAAATAAATTTAAATATAAATTATATAACTTATTTAAGTAATTTATGGAGTGATATGATAGAAGATTCAACATGGCATTTGGGGGGGATGACATCTTCTAGTAATACAGCAAAAAGTTTTTATAATGGCGAAAGGAATAATGCAGGATATGGAAGTAATCCAACAACATATGGGCCAGAAAATGCAAATGGTAGTTCTACAAAAATAGGATTAATGTATCCAAGTGATTATGGGTATGCAGCTTATCCTGATGCATGGGCAACAAATTTAAATTCGTATAGTTCGTCAACAATAACGCCAAATAATTGGTTATATATGGGCTTATCTGAATGGATTATAACACCGTATTCGTCCAGCTCCTACCATGTGTTTTATCTGCGTAGTAACGGCTACTTAGGCAGCCATCGTGCGTCTAGCGGCTGCTCTGTTAGGCCTGTCTTTTATCTGAAGTCTAATATCTCGTATGTAAGTGGAGACGGGACTAAAGCTTCACCATTTAGAATTGCGGTGTGAGGAACTTTAAAAAAGGCCACGTCGGCATCTTAAACCGACGTGGTCCGACTTATCAACAAAAAATATTAATAGAAAGGAATATATGAATACTTTAAAAGATATTGATATTAAGAATAAAAATGTAATAATTAGATGTGATTTTAATGTTCCAATGGAAGATAATGTAATAAAAGATAATTCTAAGATTGTTAAAAGTATTAAAACATTAAAGTATTTAGTAGATAATAATTGTAGAGTTGTTATACTTAGTCATTTTGGAAGGATTAAAAGTGAAGAAGATAAAGAAAAAAATACTTTAAGATATGTTGGGCAAGAACTTAGTAATTTATTACAAAGGGAGGTTAAGTTTGTAAATAAATGTATGGGGGAAAAGGTTAAAGAGTTTGTGTATTCATGTAACAAGGGGGATGTTATTTTACTTGAAAATACTAGATTTATGGATTATCCTGAAAAATTAGAAAGTAGTAATAATTTAGAACTTGCTAGATTTTGGGCAAGTCTTGGGGAAATATTTATAAATGATGCATTTGGATCTATGCATAGAGCTCATGCATCTACTGCTGGTATTTGTAAATTTTTACCTAGTGCTATTGGTTTTTTAGTTGAAGATGAATTAAATCATTTAAATATACTTGTTAAAGATACACCACATCCATTTTGTGTTTTTATGGGTGGTGCTAAGGTTGATGATAAATTACCTATAATTAAATCCTTACTTGATAGGTGTGATTATCTTTTACTTGGTGGTGGTATTGCTAATTCATTTTTAAAAGCAAAGGGTGCTAATGTTGGATTAAGTGTTGCTACAAATGATGAAGCTATATTAAGTGAATTAAATGAATTAATGAATAAATATAAGGGTAAAATAATATTGCCAATAGATTTTACTATTGATGATGGAATAATATATGATATAGGTAGTAAAAGTATTGAAATGTATAAAAAATATATTATGGATAGTGAAATAATATTTGTTAATGGAACTTGTGGTAAATTTGAAGATGATAGATTTACTGAAGGAACAAAAGGTTTATTTGAAGCTTTAAAGATGAGTAATAAAAAGGTTATTGTTGGTGGTGGAGATACAGTTTCTGCTGTTAGTAAGTTTGGTTATGAAAATAGTTTTTACTATTTATCTAGTGGAGGTGGAGCTACACTAGAATACATTGCTGATGGCACTTTAAAAGCATTAGAATGGATGAAGTAATATTATGAAGTATTTGGTATGTAATTTTAAAAATAAATTAAATAAAGAAGATATAATTAAATATAATAATAGAATTAGTGAATTAGTGAGCAAAAAGGTTAAGTTGGTTATTGTGCCATCTTTACCTTTTTTATGCTGTTTTAATAATTCTAATTATAGTATTGGTAGTCAAGATATATCATCCTTTATGGATAAAACTATTACTGGTGAAGTTACTGGTGAACAACTTAAAAGTATTGGGGTAGAATATGTAATAGTAGGTCATAGTGAAAGAAGAATGTATAAACAAGAAATTAATATAGATTTTATTAATAAAATAAATAATGCATTGGAAAATGATATAAAAGTAATATATTGTATTGGAGAAACATTAAAAGATAAAGAAGAAGGAAATACTTATATTGTTTTAGAAAAACAAATAAGTGAAGTATTAAATAATGTTGATTTAAAAAATATAATGATTGCTTATGAACCTGTTTGGGCGATTGGGACTGGAATTACTCCTAAGACAAAAGATATTTGTGAAACTGTAGAATTTATAAAAGATATAATTGATGAAAAATATGATATTAATATAGGTGTATTATATGGTGGAAGTGTTAATCCTGAAAATATTGAGGAATTAAGCTCTATTAAAAATGTGTCTGGTTTCTTAGTTGGGGGAGCTAGCTTAAAAGTAACAAATGTTATTGATATGTTGGATATACTAGATAAGTAAATTTATATGTGTTCGTTTTTTTGTGACAAGTCTTTACACCGATTTACATTATTCGACAAATGTTTTTGTAGCATTTTGTCCGTTTATAAATTATAATTGGTTTATGTGCAGTGAAAATACATTCAAAGAAAGAGGACACTTATGAACAAAGAAATTAAAGTAGTTGTAGTAGATGACAACGAAGCAGTATTAAGTAGTGTTAAGAAGTATTTCAACAACAGCGAACTTATTAATATTGTAGGAACATTTAATAATGGAAAGGTAGCACTTGATTATTTAATAAATAATAGTAGTGAATATGATTTGGCAATTTTAGATATATTGTTACCACAAATTGATGGAATAAAGATATTGCAAGAAATGAAAAATAATAATATCAATAAAAAGACAATGATTTTATCTAGTTTTAAAGATGATTATACTATTAGAAGATTACAAAGTTATGGAGTAAGTTATTATATGCTTAAACCTATAGATTTAGATATTTTAAATGGAAGAATATTGGATTTATTTGATGAAGCTGAAAAAGTTAAATATTCTAATGATTCAACTATTGAGATTGAAGTTAGTTCAATGCTTCATAATTTAGGTATTCCTTCACATGTAAAAGGATATAAATATATAAGAGAAGGAATTATGCTACTTTATTCGAGTGAAGATAGTATGCATTTAATAACTAAGGAAATATATCCTGAAATTGCTCTTAAATTTAATACTACTTCTTCAAGAGTAGAAAGAGCAATAAGACATGCAATAGAAATTAGTTGGATTAGAGGAGATTTAAAATTAATGGAAAATATATTTGGTAATAGTATTGATTTTGAAAGAAGTAGACCAACTAATTCTGAATTTTTAACTACTATTGCTGATAGATTAAAACTTAAAAATCGACAATTTGTTTGGTAACATATACTGGTGTATATGTTGTTTTTTTATTTTGATTGTGCTATTCTATACTTGAAAGTGGTGATACCGTGAAGAAAATATTAACTATAATTTTAGATGGATTTGGTATTAGAGATGAAGAATTAGGAAATGCTGTTAAAGCTGCTAATATGACTAATTTTAATAATTTGTGGAAAAATTATCCCCATACTCTTTTAGAAGCATCTGGTTCTTATGTTGGGCTTATGGATGGGCAACCAGGTAATAGTGAAGTTGGTCATATGACTATTGGAGCAGGTAGAATTTTAAAGCAACCAGAAATATTAGTTAAAGATTTTTTGGATAATCCTAATATGGAAGATAAAAATATGATTAAATTATTATCTATGAAAGATAAAGATATTCATATTATGGGGTTATGTAGTGATGGTAATATTCATGCTAGTATTGATCATTTTATTTCTATGTATAAAATATTAGTTAATAATGGATTTACTAAAATACATTTTCATGTAATAACAGATGGAAGAGATACTAAGGTAAATGTGTCATATAAATATATAGATATGTTAAAGAAAGTTATTTTAGAAAATAATGGTATTGGGGATATTGCCACGGTTTGTGGTAGATATTATGCGATGGACCGTGATGAAAATTGGGATAGAACTAAACTTTATTATGATTTAGTTGTGCATGGAAAAGGAATTAGTTCAATTGATGTTGAAAAAAGTATAAATTCTAGTTATCAAAACAATATTACAGATGAATTTATAAGACCAATAAAGTGTTCTGGAAATTTAATTAAAAATGGAGATGTATTATTATGGATGAATTTTAGGACAGACCGTGCTAAACAAATTTTAAGTGCTTTTGTAAATTGGGAATCTTTTAATGGCTTTGATGTTGATAATATGAGTGATTTAACTGTTTTTAGTATGTTGCCTGTTGATAAAAAAATTAAAACATATAATTTAGTTGAACCAGTTGAAATTAAAAATTCTTTGGGACTATATTTAAGTGAACTTGGATTTACTCAAGCTAGAATTGCTGAATCAGAAAAGTTTCCTCATGTAACATACTTTTTTGATGGCGGATATAATGGAAAAATTGAAAAGTGTGATAAATTTCATATTCCCTCACCAGAAGTTGCTACTTATGATTTAAAACCTGAAATGAGTTGTGTTGAAGTTACTAAAAAAGTTTTAAGTGCAATGAATGCTGATTACGATTTTATATTAGTTAATTTTGCTAATCCTGATATGGTTGGTCATACTGGTAATATGGATGCTGCAACAAAAGCTTGTATGGCAATAGATATATGTTTAGGTAAAATACTTGAACTTGCTGAAGATAATTTTTATAAAGTTATTTTACTTGCCGATCATGGAAATGCTGAAATAATGGTTAATGATGATGGAAGTATGTGCACAACTCATACTACTAGTAAGGTTCCTTTTATTGTCTGCGATAGTAAAGTTAAGTTAAAGGAAAGTGGTTCTTTAATTAATGTAGCTCCGACAATACTTGATTATATGGATATAGCTGCTCCTATTGAAATGGAAGGAACTGAGTCTTTGCTTGTTGATAATAATTAAAATACATGTAACTTTTGCATGTTTTTTTTAATTTTTTGTAAATTTTTGCTTGATTTTAATATTATTTAATGATAACATTATAGACGTATGACTGCGTTGATGTGCAAGGTTACTGATACACTAGGATGAGTTGGTAATAATAGTTGCATTAGAGAACTTGTGCGGAGTATGTCTATACTAGATATAGGCGAAAGGAGGACATGTAAATGTCAAATACAAAAGTTAGAATCAATTTGAGAGCTTATGATCATCGTTTACTTGATATAGCAGCTGGTAAAATTGTTGAAACTGTAAAAAGAACTGGCGGAGAAATTTCTGGGCCTGTTCCACTACCAACTGAAATTGAAAAAGTTACAGTTTTAAGAGCCGTTCATAAATATAAAGATGCTCGTGAACAATTTGAAAGAAGAACTCATAAGAGATTAATTGATATTAAAAATCCTAGTAAGGAAACAATTGATGCTTTAACTCATTTGGATTTACCAAGTGGCGTTGATGTAAATGTAAAATTATAATTAAATTAAAGGAAGGAAAATTATTATGAAAGGAATCTTAGGACGCAAAGTTGGAATGACCCAAGTATTTACTAAAGATGGTAAACTTATTCCTGTTACAGTTGTAGAAGTTGAACCAAATGTAGTAATGCAAGTTAAAACTGTTGATAAAGATGGTTATAATGCTATCCAACTTGGCGTATTTGAAAAGAAAGAAAAATTAGCAAATAAACCAGAAATGGGAAATGCTAAAAAAGCAAATACTACTCCTAAGCGCTTCTTAAAAGAAATAAGAAATGTTGAATCAGCTTATAATATTGGTGATACAATCGGCGCTACAGTATTTGAAGTTGGAGAAATTGTTGATGTAACAGGAACTAGTAAAGGTAAAGGATTTACAGGTGTTATTAAAAGACACAATCAATCTCGTGGACCTATGACTCATGGCTCACATTATCATAGAGGACCTGGATCACTAGGAACAATGTTACCAAAAAGAGTTTTGAAAGGTAAAAAGTTGGCTGGACACATGGGTGTTGAAACTGTTACTATTCAAAATCTTGAAATTATTGAAGTAAATGAATCAGAAAATTATATTTTAATTAGCGGAAATGTTCCAGGAGCAAAAAATTCTTTAGTGTTAATAAAATCTGCAGTAAAAAATAGTCGTAAGGCAGATCCTAAAGAAATACTTGAATATGAAGTAGAAACAGTTGTAGATGAAGTTGTAGAATCAAACGTAGAAAATACAACTAATGAAGATGTTAACACTGCGGAAGAAACTTCAGAAATCAAGGAAGAAATAGAAGAAAGCAAATAATTTGCTAACTTTGGAAAGGATTTAAAATGACAAAGATAAGTGTTAAAAACCTAAATGGTGAAAAAGTTAAAGATTTAACATTAAAAGATACTGTTTGGAATATTGAAGTTAATAATGATTGCTTAAAAAAGATGATTCGTTTACAACTTGATGCTACTCGTCAAGGAACAAGAAAAACTAAAAACAGAAGTGAAGTTTCTGGCGGTGGAAGAAAGCCATGGAGACAAAAAGGAACTGGACGTGCTCGTCAAGGAAGCATTAGAGCTACACAATGGAGAGGTGGCGGAATTCCTTTTGGAGTTCAACCAAGAGATTATTCATTTAAAATAAACAAGAAAGAAAGAGTTATTGCTTTAAAGAGCGCTTTAACATTAAAAAATGTTGGTAAAGAATTAGTTGTTGTTGATAACTTTAATTTAGCAACAAATAAAACAAAAGATGCAATTAATATGTTAAATGCATTAAAACTAGATAATAAAATTTTATTCGTTACTAGTGATGATGCAGAAAATTTATATTTAGCTACTAGAAATTTACCAAATGCATTAGTAATTTATGCTGATGAAATTAACTGCTATGATCTTGTTAATGCTGATGTATTAGTTTGTGATGAAGCAGCAGTTAAACAAATTGAGGAGGTGCTTAAATAATGAAACATTATTCAGATATCATTATTGCACCAGTTATTACTGAAAAGTCAATGGCTAATAAAGCTAATGGTGTTTATACTTTTAAAGTAGTAAAAAATGCTACAAAAGAAGACATTAAACAAGCTGTAGAAGCAGCATTTAACGTAAGTGTTAAAAGTGTAAATACACTTAATACAAAATCAAAGAAAAGAAGAGTTGGAAAATACTCTGGAAGAACTAAGACTTATAAAAAAGCTATCGTAACATTAGAAGCTGGTTCTTCTATAGATATTTAGTGAGGAGGATATTATGGCAATTAAACATTATAAACCAACGACTAATGGACGTCGTGGAATGAGTAGTCTTATAAATGATGAAATAACAACTGATACTCCTACTAAATCTTTACTTAAAAGTAAAAGTAAAACTGGTGGAAGAAATAATCAAGGAAAAATGACTGTTCGTCATATTGGTGGCGGAGCAAAAAGAAAATATCGTGTAATTGATTATAAACGTAATAAAATAGGAGTTACAGGTAGAGTTGCTTCAATTGAATATGATCCAAATAGAACAGCAAATATTGCATTAATTAATTATAAAGATGGAGAAAAAAGATATATTATTGCTCCAAATGGTTTAAAAGTTGGGGCTATTATTGAAAATGGTGAAGGTGCTGATATTAAAGTTGGTAACGCTTTACCTCTTAAAAATATTCCTGTAGGAACTACTGTTCATTGTATTGAACTTCAACCTGGAAAAGGCGCTGAAATTTGCCGTAGTGCTGGAGCTAGCGCTCAAATATTAGGCCGTGAAGGTAAATATGTAATGGTTCGTTTACAATCTGGTGAAACTAGATTAATATTAGGTAATTGTATTGCAACAATTGGCGTTGTAGGTAATGAAGATTATAAATTAGTTAATTTAGGAAAAGCTGGACGTAAACGTCATATGGGTATCAGACCTACTAACCGTGGTTCTGTAATGAATCCAAATGATCACCCTCATGGTGGTGGAGAAGGTCGTGCGCCAATTGGACGTAAGAGTCCGATGACACCTTGGGGTAAACCTGCTTTAGGTGTTAAAACTCGTAAGAGCAAAAAGAAAAGTGAAAAGCTAATTGTAAGTAGAAAGGTTAAATAGGTGGGATTATGGCAAGAAGTTTAAAAAAAGGACCTTATGTTTGTGAATCTTTGATGAAAAAAGTTCAAGAAATGAATAAGGGAAGTAAAAAAACAGTTATTAAAACTTGGTCTAGAAGATCTACTATTTTTCCTGATTTTGTAGGACATACAATAGCTGTTCATAATGGTAAAGATTTTATACCAGTGTATATTACTGAAGACATGGTAGGACATAAGCTTGGAGAATTTTCTCAAACTCGTAAGTTTACTGGCCATGCAGGAAATAAATAGGAGGTATCATGGAAGCATATGCAATTCATAAAAATGCTTTAATTAAACCTAGACTTGCAAGAATGACTATGGATTTAATTAGAGGAAAAGATGTAGAAACGGCTAGAGGGATATTAGAAAATACTAATACAAAAGCAAGTAGACTTATTTTAAAAGTTTTGAATTCTGCTGTTGCCAATGCTGTTAATAATTTTGGTGCAAATGAATCAAGTTTAAGAATTAGTGAATGTTATATAAATCCAGGACCTGTTTATAAACGTATAAAATTTGCTAGTCGTGGAAATGTAGACCGTCACGATAAGAGAAGTAGTCACATTACTGTTTGTGTAAGTGACGCTGCGAAAGGAGTTAAATAGTATGGGACAAAAAGTTAATCCTATAGGTTATCGTCTTGGTGTTAATAAAGATTGGCAATCTAAGTGGTATTCTAAGGATAAATATCCTGAATATTTAATAAATGATATTAAAATAAGAGAATATTTAGAAAAGAATATGAAAGATGCTGCAATCGCAAGCGTTATCATCGAAAGAAAAAATAACCGAGTAGATGTTACTATTTATACTGCAAAACCTGGTGTAATTATTGGCCGTGGCGGAGAAGATATAGAAAAATTAAGAAAGAAAATTGCTAAACTTGTTGGTGAAGAAATTTATATTAATATAGTTGAAGAAAAAAATCCTGATTTAAATGCACAATTAGTAGCAAATAATATTGCTAGTCAAATAGCTGCAAGAGCACCATTTAGATCAGCTCAAAAAAGAGCTATTAGAAACGTAATGAAAGCTGGCGCTAAAGGATGTAAGACTAGTGTATCAGGTCGTTTAGGTGGAGCTGAAATGGCAAGAACTGAAGGTTATACTGAAGGAACCGTTCCACTTCATACAATCCGTGCAGATGTTGATTATGCTATTTCTGAAGCTGATACAACTTATGGAAAAATTGGTGTAAAAGTTTGGATTTATAAAAATGAAATTCTTCCTGCAAAAAAAACAGTGAAGGGAGCTGATAAAAATGTTGATGCCAAAAAGGACTAAATATCGTAAAAGTCATAGAATAAGTTATGATGGAAAAGCCAAAGGAAATATTGAATTAAATTTTGGTGATTATGGTTTAGTTGCTGTTGAAGGTGGATGGATATCTGCTCGTCAAATAGAAGCTGCTCGTATTGCAATGACACGTTATATGAAACGTGGAGGAAAAGTTTTTATTAACATATTCCCTCATATGCCAAGAACTAAAAAACCACTTGAAACTCGTCAAGGTAAAGGTAAAGGAAATGTTGATGAATGGGTAGCAGTAGTAAAAAAAGGTAAAATCATGTTTGAAATAACTGGCGTTACCGAAGATGTTGCTCGTGAAGCATTGAGACTTGCTTCTCACAAATTATCTGTAAAATCAAAATTTATTAAAAAAGATAATGTAAAGGATGGTGATTCTCTTGGAAATTAATGAACTAAGAAAATTATCAAATGAAGATTTAAAGAAAAAAATCATTGAAACAAAAGAAGAATTGTTTACTAAAAGAATGCAACAAGCTAATGGAACTTTAGATAAACCAGTTGAATTAAGAACTTTACGTAGGGATGTTGCTAGAATGAAAACAATATTAAAAGAAAGAGAAATTGGAGGTAACGAATAATGGCTTTAAATAAACCAGAATTAATTGGAAAAGTTGTTAGTGCATCTAATAATAAAACAATTACTGTTAACGTAGAAACTTCAAAAAAACATCCTTTATATAATAAACGTGTAAAATATTCAAAAAAATATGCTGCACATGATGAATTTAATAAAGCAAAAGTAGGAGATACAGTTAAAATTAGAATGACTAGACCATTATCTAAAACTAAAAGATATGAACTAGTTGAAGTTCTTGTTGAAGCTGTTATCCTTTAGGAGGTATTATTATGGTAATGCAAGAAACTAGACTTAAAGTTGCTGACAACAGTGGTGCTCGTGAACTTTTAGTTATTAAAGTTATGGGTGGATCTAAAGTTAAATATGGTAATATTGGTGATGTTGTTGTTGGAACTGTAAAAAAAGCAATTCCTAATAGTCCTGTTAAAAAAGGTAAAGTTGTTAAAGCAGTTATTGTGAGAACTGTTGAAGGTGTTAGAAGAAAAGATGGTTCTTATATTAAATTTGATGATAATGCATGTGTATTAATTAAAGATGATAAGTCTCCAATTGGAACACGTGTGTTAGGACCAGTTGCTAGAGAGTTAAGAGAAAAAGATTATATGAAAATCGTATCTCTTGCTCCAGAAGTTTTATAGGAGGACTTATGAAAATAAAAGTTGGAGATACAGTTAAAATTATTGCTGGAAAAGATAAAGGAAAAGAAGGCAAGGTTTTAAGAACTTTAAAGAAAGAATCAAAAGTAGTAGTAGAAGGTTTAAATATTGTTAAAAAGCATAGTAAACCAACTAATACTAATGATAAGGGAGGTATATTTGATATTGAGGCTCCTATTCATGTATCAAATGTAAAAGTTATTACTCCTGAAGAAGCAAAAAAAGCTAAAAAAGATGCTAAAACATCAATAAAAAAAGAAAAAGTAGAAGAAAAGAAAGTAGTAGTTGAAGAAAATAAAACTGCAAAGAAAACTTCTAAGAAAGTGAGTAAGTAGTTATGAGTAATTTTAAAGAAAAATATAATAATGAAATTGTTCCTAATTTAATGAAGGAATTTAATTATACTACTATTATGCAAGTTCCAAAACTTGAAAAAATTATAATTAATATTGGTGTTGGTGATGGTAGTAAAGATGAAAAATTTATTACTGCTGCTGTAAAGGATCTTGAAAAAATAAGTGGTCAAAAACCAATTGTTACGAAAGCTCGTAAATCAATTGCTGGATTTAAAATACGTGAAGGACAACCTGTTGGAGTAAAAGTTACTTTAAGAGGAGAAAATATGTATTATTTCTTTGAAAAATTAGTTAAAATTGGTTTACCTAGAGTTAGAGATTTTCGTGGAGTTTCTGCTCATTCATTTGATGGTAAAGGAAATTACACTTTAGGTATAAAAGAACAATTAATATTTCCAGAAATTGAATATGATGATGTCGTAAAAGTTCGTGGAATGGATGTTGTATTTGTTACAACAGCAAAGAGCAATGAAGAAGCTAAAAGTTTATTAAAGGGCTTTGGAATGCCTTTCAAGAATTAAGGAGGACATTATGGCAAAAAAAAGTATGATTGTAAAAAATAAAAGAACACCTAAATTCTCAACAAGAGCTTATACAAGATGTAATCGTTGTGGAAGACCTCATGGTGTGTTGAGAAAATATGGTATTTGTAGAATTTGCTTTAGAGAATTAGCAAATGAAGGTAAATTACCAGGTGTTAAAAAATCTAGTTGGTAAGAAGGAGGAAAAAGATGTTTGTTCAAGATAAAATAGCAGATATGTTAACTCGTATTCGTAATGCTAATCAAATGAAATACAATACTGTTGAAGTTGTTGGAACTAAAATGACTTTGGGTATTGCTGAAATTTTAAAGAACGAAGGTTATATTGCTGATTATGTTTATGAAAAACATAATAATGGTGATAAATTAACAATTACTTTAAAATATGGTGATAAAAAAGAAAGAGTTATTACTGGACTTAAAAGAATTAGTAAATCTGGTTTAAGAGTTTATGCTAAAGTGGATGAAATTCCTCGTGTTCTAAACGGACTAGGTATTGCTATAATTTCTACTTCTGAAGGGTTAATGACTGATAAAGAAGCTAGAGCTAAAGGGTTAGGAGGCGAAGTTCTTGCCTATATATGGTAAGGTGTTATGAGTAGAATAGGTGAAAGAAAGCTAAATATCCCTGAAGGTGTTACTGTAAATATAACTGATAATGTTATTACAGTTAAAGGCCCAAAAGGTGAATTAAGTTATAAATTTAGTAATTTAATTAATGTAGAAGTTCAAGATAATTTAGTATTAACTAAACAAGTTAAGAAAACTAAAACCGCAAATGTTATGCAAGGAACTACTAATTCATTAATAAATAATATGTTAATTGGTGTTTCTGCTGGTTTTAGTAAATCACTTGAAGCAGTTGGTGTTGGATATCGTTTTAATGTAAGCGGTAATAAAATTACTATAAATGCTGGATATTCTCATCCTGTTATTATGGAAGCACCAAAAGATTTAAGTGTTACTAGTGAATCAAATACTGAAATCACAATTCATGGTATTGATAAACAAAAAGTTTCTGAATTTGCTGCGAATGTTCGTAAGGTAAGAGAACCTGAACCTTATAAAGGAAAAGGAATTCGTTATAAAGATGAACATGTTCGTCGTAAAGAAGGAAAGAAAGCGGCATAGGGAGGAGTTAAATTATGATTAAAAAAGAAGCGAATAATAAAGCTCGTGTTAGAAGACATGTAAGAGTTCGTAAAAATGTTAGTGGAACTAAAGAATGTCCTAGACTTAATGTTTTTAGATCAAATAAAAGTATTTATGCACAAGTTATTGATGATTTAACAGGAACAACCCTTGCTAGTTCTTCAAATTTAGAATTAAAAATTAAAAATGGTGGTAATATTGAAGCAGCAAAAGCTGTAGGAAAAGATATTGCTGAAAAATGTTTAAAATTAAAAATTAAAACTGTAGTATTTGACCGTGGTGGATATCAATATCATGGTAGAGTTTCAGCTCTTGCTGATGCAGCAAGAGAAGCTGGACTAGAATTTTAGGAGGTAGCATGAGAAATCAAAAGGTTGAACAAAAGAAAAATTTATTAGAAGAAAAAGTTATCTCTATAACAAGGGTAACAAAAGTTACTCAAGGTGGAAGACATTTTCGTTTCTCTGCAACTGTTGCTGTTGGAAATAGAAAAGGGTTAGTTGGAATTGGTAGTGGAAAAGCTAATGAAGTTCCTGAAGCAATTAAAAAAGCTTTACAAGCTGCTAATAAAAATGTTTGTAAAGTAGCGTTAAAAGATGGAAGAACTATTCCACATGAAATGATTTCAAAAGTTGGTAGATCTGTAGTTTTAATTAAACCTGCTAAAGAAGGTCGTGGAATTATTGCTGGTGGAGCTGCTCGTGCAGTATTAGAACTTGCTGGTGTTAAAGATATAGTTGCTAAATCTTTGGGATCAAATACTCAAGTTAATGTTGCTAAAGCTACATTAGATGCATTAAAGATGCAAAGAACACCAGAACATATTGCACAACTTCGTGGTAAGAAAGTTGAGGAATTGTAATATGAAATTAGAAAATTTACCTAAAAGTAAAGAAACTAAAGTTTCAAAAAGAGTTGGTCGTGGGCCTGGAAGTGGAATGGGAAAAACTTCTACTCGTGGAGAAAACGGTCAAAAATCTAGAAGTGGTGCATCAATTCCTGCATGGTTTCAAGGTGGACAAACTCCGCTTCATAGAAGAATTCCTATTAGAGGATTTAATAATAAGAATTTTGCAACAAGATATGCTACAATTAATTTGGCAGATTTAGAAAAGTTCTTTAATGATGGAGATACTGTTACTCCAGAAATTCTTAAAGAAAGAAGAATTATTAAAAAACAACTTTGTGGAGTTAAAATACTTGCTAATGGTGAATTAACAAAAAAATTAACTGTTAAAGCTAATAGATTTTCAAGCAAGGCTGTTACTAAAATTGAAAATATCGGTGGCAAAGCTGAGGTGATTTAGATGTTTCGGGGATTTTCCCAACTATTTAATAGTGCAAATAAAGACTTAAGAAAAAGAATCTATTTTACCTTGTTTTGTTTAGGTATTTTTTGCTTAGGTAGTGCTATAACTATTCCATGGGCATCTGTTGTGTATGAAGAATTAGGATTTTTAGAAATCTTTAATATTATGAGCGGAGGAGGGCTTAGAAATTTTGCGATTTTTGGTCTTGGAGTTTCTCCTTATATCACCGCATCAATTATTACACAACTTTTGCAAATGGATATCTTCCCTTATTTTAAAGATTTAAAAGAACAAGGGTATGTAGGAAGACAAAAAATTAATAAAATTACAAGATATCTTGGTATTATTATTGGTTTTCTTCAAGCTTATGTTCTTTGCATGTTTTATATGAAGGGGCTTGATGCATTTACAATGTTAAAAACTTCATTAGTTATGACTGCTGGAACTGCTTTTTGCTTGTGGATGGGAGATCAAATAACTAATAAGGGGATTGGCAATGGACAATCGATGATTATAATGGCTGGTATAATTCTTAGTATGCCAAGTGTATTTACTGGTGCTTATGATGGATTTATAACTGCTGGAACTTATAGTTTTGCTTTAGGAATAATATTCTTTATATTATTCGTAGTAACCTATTTATTAATTATAGTTGGTATAATTTGGGTTCAATTAGCAGAAAGAAGAATTCCTATTCAATATGCTAATAGATCTAGTAGTGCATATGGTCATCAACAAAGTTTTTTACCAATTAAAATAAACTCTGCTGGAGTTATACCAGTAATATTTGCATCTATATTAACTACTATTCCTGCTACTATTGTGAGTCTTATAGGAAATGAATCTGCAATTAATTTTGTAAATAAATATATTAATTATAATACACCGACTGGTTTTGTATTATATGTTATATTAATTTTCTTTTTTGGTTATTTTTACACATTTATGGTTATGAATCCCGATGAAATGAGTAAAAATTTAAATGAAAGAGGAGGTTATATTCCTGGAACTAGACCTGGTGAAGACACTTCGAAATACATTGGAAATTCTATTGGAAAATTAACGTTCGTTGGAAGTATATTTTTAGTAATACTTGCAGGAATTCCAATATTGTTTTCAGCGTTATTTAAGTTACCATCATCTGTTAGTATTGGTGGGACTGGTATATTAATTGTTGTAGGTGTAGCGATTGAAACATATAAACAAATGGAAAGTAGTTTAATAAGTCGTAGTTATGCTGCTAAAAGAAAGAGATTAAGATAAAATGAAGAATATAATATTTATTGCACCTCCTGCTGCTGGAAAAGGAACTCAAAGTAATTTATTAAAGGATAAATATGGTTATGTTCATATTTCTACTGGTGATATGTTACGAGAAATTGTTTCTTCCGATAGTGAATTGGGTAAGGTTGTTAAAAATATTATTGATAAAGGAAATTTAGTAAGTGACGATTTAATATTTAAATTATTAAAGAGCAAACTTAATTCTATAAAAGGAAAACCATTTATTTTGGATGGTTTTCCTAGAACTCTTAATCAGGCTTTATTTTTAGATAATGATCTAAAAATAGATAATTATATTGTTATTTATTTAGATTTAAGTAAAGAAGATGCAATTAAAAGAATAGATGGAAGATTGACATGTAGTTGTGGTAAATCTTATAATTTAAATGATATAAATTTAAAACCTAAGATTATTGATATATGCGATAATTGTGGTAATGTATTAGTTAAGCGAAATGATGATAATTTAGAGGCTTTTAAAATTAGATTCGATGTTTTTTTAAATAATAATAAGCCTTTAATTGATTATTATAAAAATAAAAATAAATTGAAAGTTGTTAATGTTAATAAAGGTGTAAATGAAATATTTAATGAAATATCGAAGGTAGTGGCTAATGATTAATATTAAAAGTGATAGAGAAATTGAATTAATGAGAATAGCTGGCAAATATAATCAGTTAACATTTAAAGAACTTGAAAAATATTTAAAACCAGGTATTAGCACTGGTAAATTAGATAAAATAGTTTATGATTTTATAATTAAGAATGGTTGTGTTCCATCTACTTTAGGATATCAAGGTTATCCAGCGAGTGTTTGTATTTCAATAAATGATGAAGTGGTTCATGGAATACCTGGAAAAAGGGTAATAAAAGATGGGGATATTGTTTCTATTGATTTAGTCCTTTCATATAAGGGTTATCATGCTGATGCTACTAGAACATATATTATTGGTAATGTTCCCTTGGAAGTAAAAAAACTAGTAGATAATACTAAAAATGCATTTTATGAGGGTGTAAAGCAAGTAAAAGAGGGAGCAAGGATTTGTGATATAAGTAGAGCTATTGAAAAATATGCGCATGAGCATGGTTTAAGTGTTGTTGAAGAATTAGTTGGTCATGGTATTGGTTCAGCTATGCATGAAAAGCCAGACATTCCTAATTTTAATACAAATGATTATACTAAATTAAAAGCTGGAATGACTATTGCTATAGAGCCAATGTTAAATTTAGGTAGTAAGCATATTTACGTAGAAGATGATGATTGGACAGTAAAAACGTTTGATGGTAAGCCATCTGCTCATTATGAGAATACCGTGTTAGTAACTAAAGATGGATATGAAATATTAACAGGAGATTAATTTATGGGAAAAAAAGATAAAATTGAAGTGGAAGGAAAAGTAATTGAAGTTCTTAAAGGTAGTGATTATCTAGTTGAACTTAATAATGGACATACTGTAAAAGCCTACGTCTCTGGTAAAATGCGCATGAATATGATACGTATTTTACCAGGTGATAAAGTTACAGTTGAACTTTCGCCATATGATTTAGAACGTGGGATTATAAAATGGAATAATAGATAAGGAGTGAAATTATGAAAGTTAGACCATCTGTTAAAAAAATTTGTAAAAAATGTAAAATTATTAGAAGAAAAGGAAAAGTTAGGGTTATATGTGAAAACCCTAAACATAAACAAGTTCAAGGCTAAGGAGGATTAAATGGCAAGAATTAAGAATATTGAATTACCAGGTGAAAAACATACTTGTATAGGATTAACTGCTATATATGGTATTGGTAGAAATTTAGCATTAACTATTTGTGGTGATGCTAAAGTTGAACCTACAAAAAAAATCAAAGATTTATCAGAAGATGAAATTTCTAGATTACGTAAAGAAATTGATAAATATGTAGTTGAAGGTGATCTTCGTCGTGATGTTCAAATGAGCATTAAAAATAAAATGGAAATTAATTGTTATGAAGGTATTAGACATAAAAAAGGTTTACCTGTAAGAGGACAAAGAACTAGTAGAAATGCTAAAACTCGTAAAGGTAAAGGAAAAGTAGTAGCTAATAAGAAAAAGGTAGGTAAGTAATATGGCATATAATAGAAGAAAAAGAAAAGTAAAGAAAAATATACCAGAAGCTGAAGCACATATTCATTCAACTTATAATAATACTATAGTTACTATTTGTGATAAAGATGGTAATGCAATAAGTTGGTCATCAGCTGGTAGAATTGGATATAAGGGTAGTAAAAAGAAAACTCCTTTTGCAGCAGGACTTACTAGTGAAGCTGCTGCTGCTGCTGCAGTAGAACAAGGTGTAAAAAAGGTAGATGTTTATGTTAAAGGGCTTGGACCTGGTAGAGAAAATGCAATTAGATCATTACAATCTGCTGGATTAGAAATTACAAGTATTGTTGATGAAACACCTATTCCTCATAATGGATGTCGTCCACCAAAAAGACCTAGAAATTAGTTTAAGAAAGGAACGTGTCTTATGATAAAATTTGAAAAACCAGATTATAAAATTGTTGGATATCAAGAAAGCAATCATTTTGCAAGATTTGAACTTGAACCCTTAGAAAGAGGGTTTGGGACTACTATTGGTAATGCACTTAGAAGAGTTTTACTTTCTAGTTTACCAGGTAGTGCTGTTACATCTGTAAAAATTGATGGGGTTATGCATGAATTTCAAAAAATTGAAGGTGTAGTAGAAGATGTTACTAGTATTGTTTTAGCATTAAAAAACTTAGTTGTAAAAAATTATAGTAATGAAGTTAAAACAATTAGATTAACTAAGTCAGTTGAAGGCCCAGTAACTGCTGGTGATATAGAAAAAGATTCTGATATTGAAATTATGAATCCTGATTTAGTTATTTGTAATTTAGTAAGTGGCGGAAAAATTAGCATGGAAATGACTGTAGATAATGGTCGCGGTTACGTTCCTGCATCTGAAAATAAATTGAAATTTAGCGATGCTAAAGTTGGAATGATTGCAATAGATTCTTCATATTCACCAATTGAGGTAGTAAAATATGATGTTACTAGCACACGTGTTGGTCAAGACGAATCTTATGATAAACTTGTAATGGAAGTTTCAACAAATGGTAGTATGACTCCTGAAGAAGCTATGGCACTTGCAGCAAAAATATTAATTGAACATTTTAATATAATTGCTGATTTAAACTCAATTAGTAATATAACTGGAATCATGCAAGAAAAGAAAGTTGATAACATGACTAAAACATTGGAAACTCCAATTGAAGAAGTTGAATTTTCTGTTAGGGCATTTAATTGTTTAAAAAGAGCTGGAATTCATACTGTTCAAGATTTAGTAAATAAAAAGGAAACTGAAGTTACTAAGATAAGAAATTTGGGTAAAAAGTCTTTAAAAGAAGTAATCGATAAAGTTGCTGAATTAGGACTTTCATTTAAGGAGTAATAATATGATATATAGAAAATTAGGAAGAGAAACAAGAATTAGAAGAAGCATTTTAGCTGGTTTAACAAAAGATGTTATTTTAAATGGTTATGTTGTTACAACAGAAGCTAGAGCTAAAGAAGTTCGTAAATTTGTAGATAAAATGATTTCTTATGGTAAAGATGGTTCTTTGGTTGCTCGTAGAAAAGCATTAGCTTTTTTACACAATGATAAAGATGTTGTATCTAAAGTGTTTAATGAACTTGCTAAAAATTACGAAAGTAGAAACGGTGGATACACTAGAATTATTAAACTTAAAGAACGTCGTGGCGACGATGCTTTAGAAGTTAAGTTAGAATTAGTTTAAAGATTGACATGTAGGTTTGTCAAACATAAGTGACACAGTCACGACAAACCAACTATAGATTATTTTAACTTGTTAAAATAATCAC
>CALVXN010000003.1 GCA_944371315.1 uncultured Bacilli bacterium
TTAAAACCTCTCAATCCTGCATAAATAAAGGAATTGAGAGGTTTTTATTTCTTCAAACTGTCAAACTTGAGATAATAAAATAATAGCATTAATTTGATACTTTTTCAATTGCAAAACATCTAATTGAACATGAATATAATAAAAATATATAAAACAATAAAAAATACTAGCACTTTGGTAATAATACAAAACACTAGTATAAAATACAAAATTAATGATGTGTTATTAAGTTTTAAACAAGTCACTATGACTTCCAGTATCAACCAACAACAAAATTAATTGATCATTATTATATTGATAAACTAATAACCAAGCTGGTTCAATGTGACATTCGCCACAATTTTTATAATTATTATCATCTTTTAAAATATGATTACGATACTTAAGATCTAATTTTTCCTTATTTGCTAATCTCTCTACAACAAACATTAATTTGTTAATATCCTTCCCCCGTCTGATAATTATTTTAAGTTTTTTCTTAAAAACGCTAGAATATTTTACGATATATTTAATCATCAGATAATAAAGCCTCTTTAAGCTTGTCCATATCTCTATATCCTGGATAATTATTAGGTTTTTTTATAATTTTTTTTGCTTCTTTTAAAGCTTTACGTAATTCTTTGCTAGGTTTTGGATTAACAACTTCAAAAGGGAGACCATCTCTTTTAACAACTTGTTTTAAAAACAAATTAATTGCTGCACTCATACTCAAGCCCAAATCATTTAAAATAGCAGTAGCCTCTTGTTTAGTAGCACTATCAACTTGAACATTTATTGCACTAGTTAAATTAGACAAGACTATCACCTCCGATTTCTTGCAATTAAATAGTATCATATTGAAAAATACATGTCAATAAAATGCTACAATATTACTACAATGTTACTACATATAGTATATGCAAAAAATATAAATTATTCATCATATTTATCATCTTTAAACGTAAACATGTAATCTAAAATTTGAACTTCATCTCCTGGTTTTGCTCCCCATTTTTCCAGTTCATCTTCAATGCCCATTCCCTTAAATTTACGAGCGAATCTCAAAACACCTTCATCTTCATTAAATTTAGTCATTTTAAGTAGCGTTTCTATTTCCTTACCACTAACTACCCAAACATTACCATCCTTTTTAATGGAATATGGCTTATTATCTTCAAATTTATATAATTTAAAATCACTTTCTTCATATAATTTAACTTCTGGTAAAGTATCAAGAGTATTTGCTAAAATATTTATTAAATTATCTATTCCTGAATTGTTCATACAACTTATCTCAATAATTGTAGCATTTGGGAATTCTTTTTTAAATGCTTTTAAATTATCACTTGCATTTTTTAAATCCATTTTATTAGCAACAATAATTTCTTTTTTATTTTTTAATAAATCGTTATATTTTTCTATTTCTTTCCTAATTACTTTATAATCATCAATTGGATTTCTACCTTCCATACTACCCATATCAATAACATGAGCAAGTATTTTAGTTCTCATTGCATGACGTAAAAATTCAGTTCCTAAACCTACTCCTTCACTAGCTCCTTCAATTAAGCCAGGTAAATCTGCCATAACAAAAGAAGTGCCATTTTTAAGTTTTACAACTCCTAAATTTGGAGATAACGTAGTAAAATGATATGCAGCTATTTTAGGTTGAGCAGATGAAATAATTGATAAAAGCGTCGATTTACCAACACTAGGCATACCAATTAAACCAACATCTGCTAAAACTTTTAATTCAAGTCTAACTAGTTTTTCTTCTCCCGGTTCGCCATTTTCACTAAACTTTGGAGCTGGCATGTCATGAGTAGCAAATGATTTATTACCTTTTCCTCCTCTTCCACCTTTTGCAACAATGCATTCTTCATCATCATTAATTAAATCAGCAATTACTTCATTTGTATATGCATCATATATAGTTGTTCCTGCTGGAACTTTTATAATAATATCTTGAGCATTTTTACCATATTTATTTGAACCTTTTCCATTTTCCCCTTTATCAGCTTTTATAATTTTTTTATAACTTAAATCGATTAATGTTTTTAAACCTTTATCTACTTTAAAAATAATGCTAGCACCCTTGCCACCATTACCACCATCAGGTCCCCCCATTGGAACAAATTTTTCTCTTCTAAAAGATGTGCATCCATCCCCACCAGAACCCGCAATTAATTTGATAGTTAATTCATCTACAAACATGAAAATCACCTAAAAATATTTTAGCATAAGGATATATAAAAAACAATTGAGATTTACGAATAATTCTTTATATGATAAAATTAGTTTGGAGTGATTTTATGGAATATAATATTATAAAAAATGCTGATAAAATATTACGTGATTGTCCATATTTTATAGATAATCCTTATAAATATAAAAATAAATGGCATGACTTATTTAATAATCATAATAAAATATATTTAGAGCTTGGTACCGGTCGTGGCGATTTCATTATAAATATGGCTAAACAGTATCCTAATATAAATTTTATTGCAATTGAACTAAACAGTTCTCAATTAGCTACGGCTTCATTAAAATTACAAAAAGAAAAATTAAGTAACTTAAAATTAATAAATGATGATGCCAGAAACATCACAAAAATATTTGGCAAAGAAATTGATACAATTTATTTAACATTTTCTGAACCATGGCCTAAAAAACGTGATGAAAAAAATCGTTTTACTCATGAATCGTATTTAAAATTATATGATCAAATATTTAAAAAAGATAAACACATTATTTTAAAAACAGATAATAAAGGTTTATTTGCTTACTCCTTAGAATCATTATCTAATTATTGGTATATATTTGATATTGTAAGTCTAGATTTACACAATGATGAAAGAAATATTTCTAATATAATGACTGATTTTGAAAAACAATATTATAAAGAAAAACGACCAATATATTATTTAGATGCATCATTTAAAAATTAAATTAATAAAACAATAGTAATCTAAAAAATTATTATTGTTTTTTTATTTATTAAAAAATTTTAAAAATAAAAAAAGGAAATCATCTCCTTATAAGAAATAAGAGTAAATAGAAGGAGATAATTTAAAATGAAAAATGAAATAATAATTTTTGAAAATCAAAATATTAAATTGGAGGTGAATTTCAATGATGAGACTGTATGGCTTAATCAAGCTCAAATGGCAAAACTATTTGATAAAGACAGAAAAACAATTACTAGACATATTCAAAATATATTTAGAGATGAAGAACTAGAAGAAAAAGCAGTATGCTCATTTTTTGAGCATGTTGGAAATGATGGTAAAAAATACAAAGTTCAATTTTATAATTTGGACATGATTATCAGTGTAGGATACAGGGTTAAATCTAAAAATGGAATAATATTTAGAAGATGGGCAAATAAAATATTAAAAGATTATTTAATAAAAGGATATTCAATTAATCAAAAAAGATTAGAAGCATTAGAAAAAACTGTTAAGTTGATAAATTTAGCTGGTAGAATTGATAATAAGCTTGAAGGAACAGAAGCCCAAGACATAATAAAAGTTATTAATAATTACTCAAATGCACTGAATTTATTAGATAATTATGATTATAAAGATATTAAAAAACCTGATGGAACTTATAATGACAAAATAATTACTTATGATAATTGTATTGATATAATCAAAAAATTAAAATTTGATAGTAAAAGTAATTTATTTGCATTAGAAAGAAACAATGGATTAAAAGAAATAATAGGAACTATTTATCAATCTTTTGATGGAATTGACTTATACAAATCAATAGAAGAAAAAGCTGCTAACTTTTTATATTTAATAATTAAAAATCATGTATTTATTGATGGTAATAAAAGAATTGGAGCTACATTATTTTTATATTTTTTAGATTATTACAATATTTTATATAGAAATGATAAAAAAGCCATTGATGATAATACATTAGTTGCAATTACATTGTTAATCGCCCAATCTAATCCAAAAGAAAAAGAAATATTAATTGATTTAGTTATGAACTTTTTAGTCAATTAAAAAGTGCTTACGCTTCGTAAACACTTACCTTTTTTCTATTTTTTCCAGATCTTTCATATTTAACTACACCAGTTATTTTAGCAAACAATGTATGATCTTTTCCCATACCGACATTATTTCCAGGATAAATTTTTGTTCCTCTTTGACGATATATAATAGATCCAGCATTAATAGTTTGTCCATCACTAGCTTTAGCACCTAAACGACGTCCTGCAGAGTCACGACCATTTTTAGTTGAACCTTGCGCTTTAACGTGAGCAAACAATTGAATGTTTAACTTCATGAAATTCATCTGTCTTCCTCCTTTACAATCATAATATTTTTATTATAAGTTTCTGCTAGTTCTTCTAGCATATCAATCATATTGTTAATTATTAATTTAATATTGTATTCATTACTTTTAATATCAATTATAAGTTTATCTTTTTCTTCTTTATAATTTAAAGAAGAATTATCAAATTTAAGACAAGCATTAACACTAGTAATAATAATACTTGATGCACTAGCACATACAATATCTTTACCAAAATCATCATAATTAGCATGACCACTAACTACAATTTGTTTATTTTTTATTAAAACCTTTATCATTAACCAATCTTCTTAACTACTAATTTAGTGTATGGTTGACGATGACCTTGAGTTTTTCTGAATTTTTTCTTAGGTCTATACTTAAACACTTTTATTTTTTTATTTTTTCCGTGTTTTTCAACAGTGCAAACTACACTAACCTTATCAACATATGGACATCCAGCAACACCATTAGCAAATAAAACTTTATCAAAAGTTACATCGCTACCTACTTCAGCATCTAATTTTTCAACATAAATTACATCGCCTTCAGCAACATAGTATTGTTTTCCACCAGTTTCAAATACAGCTTTCATTTCATACCTCCTTATACTTTGAAGTCACGCCTTGATGGTAACATATAGTTTTATAACCATTTTAGTGCGGTTTTTTAAGAAATTACTTAAAGAACATTTAAATTTTACCAAAATTAGTATTGTTTGTCAAACCTTTCTTTCAGCTTTGTCATTTCACTAACTATTTTACCATTTTCTTTAAAATATTGATAAGTATCTATTTTTAAAATATCTAAATTACCTTCCTTAGTATTAATAAATTTATATTCGTATTTATTTATATATCTTTCTAATAAAAATCTATTTAATAAAAATTTATAGTTTTTCCAAGCATAAATTGTTTTAATTATAAAAAGACTTATGATTAAATAATTATTTAAAGAAAACCAAATATTAGTGAATAAATATAAAAAAATACCAATAACAGATATAAAAAAATAAATATAATATGATTTTTTATATGAAAATATCATATTTAAAAAAGAATTTAAGATTACACTACCATCTAAAGGAATAATGGGTAATAAATTAAAAAATAAAATACTAAAATTATATTTTATAAAATTACTTTTAAAATATATACTTAATGGAAGATAATTAATAATTAAAAAAAGTATTAATTGAAATATTACTCCCCCACTAGCTATTAATAATTCTTTATATATCGGAGTATTTAAATCTTTATTAATTTTAGTAATTCCTCCGAAAGGATATATAGTAATATTAAGAATTTTATAATGAAAAAACAAAGTAAAAAATACATGTCCTAATTCATGAATAATAACAATTAAAAAAATTATTAATCCTATTTTTAAATAACCACATAAAAATAAAATTAACAAAAAATATATAGTTACAAAATTAATTTTTATAATTTTCATACTTTATAAACTCATTATCTTTTTTAATAACCAAATATAAATTTTCATCCTTAGTTTGTCCAATAACTGTCCCAGCTTCTATATAGTCATATAAATTTACTGAAACATTTTCTAAATTGCCATACCAAATATCTACCCCATCAATTCCTTGAATAATAACAGTATTACCATAGTTATCTTTATCTCCACTATAAACAACTATTCCACTGGTTAAATTATTTACCAATGAATTAGCATTAACTACTAATTTTTCACCACTTTCATAATTTTCAATAGATTTATACACTAACTTTCCATTAAATACTGTCGCAGTATTATCTTCTTTGGGTAATACTTCTCCAAATAAATCCTCATACCACCCCTTTATTTTTGTAAAAGGTAAAGATTCAGTAAAAACATGTTCTTTATAAAACAATAAATTTTTATCACTAATATTCGTAAAAATAACACTAATTAAAAAAAATATTATTGCTAATAAAAATTTAGTTAAATATTTAGATAATTTTTTATTATTTCTTAATTTAATTTTATTATCTTTAAATGACTTCTTTTTATTTTTAAATTGAGTTAGATATTCATCCATATCATCACCTAGAAAATAATATGTTTGAAGTATTTATTTTATAACTAATTAATATAAAAATGCTATTAATAATTAAAACATTAATAATTTGAACTAAACTAATTGAAGAAAAAATTAACATACTAACTAAAAAATAAGTAATAATAATACCAATATTTACTACATAATAATAAAATATATTATTATAATTAAATTTAAAAAAATATTTCCTTATTAAATAAAGTAATATAATAAAAATTAAATTATAGCACCACATATTTAGGATAAAATCGAGAAGAAACCCTAATGATATTATATAAACCAAAGATTTATTATTAATATTAAGTAAAAATAAATAAGATAAATAAGGAGTAAAATTATAAAAGAATAAATCCATTACTAAATACAACATATTAACTCACCACATAAAGATAATTTAATTTATTTATATTACTTGCAAGTTTTACTTCAACAATTTTTTCAATTTCAGTTTCATTTAGCTTTATATCTATAACCTCTCCTATATAAATATCACCTTTTATATTACCAATTCCAGATGTATATATTTTATCTCCAATATTAATATTATCATAATAACTAAAATCACTAACAAATACTTTTCCATCTAAACTTTTTAAAATTCCGTAACTATCATTTATTTTAACTGATATATTCGTTGTTTTATTAGTAATTAATTTAACTATGCTAGTATTCTTTTTAACACTACTAATAATTCCAATAAGGCCATTATCATCAATTACTGGCATACCTTCTTTAATATCATTATTAGAACCTTTATAAATAGTAATATAATCACTAAATTCATAAATGTCTCTAAACATAACTTTACTGATTATTAAATTTAAGCTACTATTATTTAAAAATTCATTACTCTTTAATAATTCGTTATAATCTTTTTCAATACTACTACAATAATTACTTTCCATTTTTTCATAATTTAATTTATTATCTGTCTTAATTAATAATTTAGATACACTACCACTTAATAAAATTATTAAAAAAACTACTATTAATAAAATATAATCTTTATACTTATTTTTCATATAATTAGTATGCCAAAATTTAAGTTAAATATCCATTTAATAAGTCAAGCATATTTTTATTAATAGTTTTTATTACTTCATCATTACTGGTTTTAATCATAACTGTTTCATAATTAGCTATTTTTTCTATAAAATCTTCATTTACTTTTATCTCTTTAATATAGTATTTTATATTTTTATTATTAAAGTAATTCTCTAACTTTATTTTATTTTCTTCATGATAACTTACACCAATAATAACTCGGTAATAATCGGAATTTTCATAAATTATTGAATAATCAAAATTATTTTGGTAATTTTTAGCATTATCAACACTTTTAAAAACCCCTACTTGAAACAAATTAATTGAATTTTCATGTGTAGTTAAAGCTACTACATCTTTTTTAATATCCTTATAAAAAAAATATGCACATACTCCACCAATTGCTATTGCTCCTAAAACTATTTTTATATATGATTTCATATAATCACCAATACAATTATAAAAAGTGTTTAATAAAAAGCATGTCAAAATAACACTATTTACATAAGTTTTTTAAAAAAAATAAATCAGAAATTAATCTGACTTATTTTAATTCATTTTTTTAGCTATCATATCTTCAGCACTATTCATAGCTTTAATTGTCTTTTTTCCTACTTGTCTTTTAACATCTTTATTTTGCATAACATAAATAGAACCACCAACTAAAGCCATTGCAGCAGCAACACCTGCTAATTTCATCATATTTTTCAATATATCCACCTCACCATTAGTATGAGTAAAATTAATTATTATATACCTCTAATATTTTTTCTTTTAACGAAGTTTTTCTATTACTAGAATAATTATTATTAATTGCTTTAACAAAGGCTTGGGCACTACCAACAATTGTTAAACTTTTTTTAGCACGACTGACACCCGTATAAACAAGTTTATTATAAAGCATTTTATAATAACTAGTTGAAATCGGCATAATTACATGTTCAAACTCACTACCTTGACTTTTATGAATAGTTATTGCATAAGCATGTTTAATTTGTTTTAAGTCTTTTTTAGTATAAACAACTTTATTACCCTCAAAATCAATTGCTATATTACCACCATTTATTTCTTTTATATAACCGATATCACCATTAAATACATTTTTTTCTAAATCATTTAATAATTGTAATACTTTATCGCCTTCTCTATAAGTTATATCTAAATATACAATTTCTCGTTTATTAATACTTGGTGGATTATAAATTTTTTGAAGTAATATATTTAAATTATCAATACCATTTTCTCCTTTATACATTGGAGCTAGAATTTGCATTTTTCTTTCATCAATCTTTTTCTTTAATGATATTCTAATAATTTTTTCAATAGCATCTTTAATCATTGAATTATCAGTTTGAAAAAATGTATAATCGTCTTTTTTCTTTAAAAATTCTTCACTTAAATCATTGTTTTTTATATCTTTAGCTAAATAAGCAATATATGAATTATCGCTTTGACGATATATTTGATTTAAAGGAACAAAATTAAAATAATCACTACTTATTAAATCATCTAAAACTAAACCAGGTCCTACACTTGGAAGTTGAAAAGTGTCTCCTACTAATATCAATTTAACATTAGATGAAATGCCATTTAATAATGCATTAAATAAATCCACATCAATCATGCTAACTTCATCGACAATAATCAATTTATGATTAGTTTTATTATACTCATTGTAAAAAAAATCATTACTATCTTTATACCATTTTAAGTATCTATGAATTGTATATGCAGGCAAATTAGTTGATGTTGCTAACTTTTTGCTTGCCCTACCTGTTGGTGCTAAAAGAGCTATATTTTCCATTATATCAGCAGGTCCTAATAATTTATCTTCAATATATAATTTGGTTATAGCATTAATTATTGTAGTTTTTCCAGTTCCTGGTCCACCAGAAATTATACAAATATTATTATTCAATGCAGTAATTATTGCTTTTTCTTGATCTATATTATAATCTATACCTAATTTTTTTTCTAAATCTTCTAATTTTTCTTTTAAATTAACTATTTTTTTAACAGAATTTTCATTAATTTTTTTTAATGTATTAGCAATATTAAGTTCTTTTTTATAATAAGACATTAAATATATTCTTTTACCATCTATATAAATTTTTTCATCATTTACTAAATTATCAAATAAATAATCTAATACATCTACACTTAAAATAATACTAAATTCTTTTTCTAAAACTTTTAATATTTCCTCTTGATAGTAATAAGTATCACCATTTGTAAAGCTTAATATTTGCATTGATTCTAATATACAAGCTTTTATTCTAATATCATTATCTTTACTATAATTATTTTTATAAATTGCATCAACTTTTTTAAAATCTATTATTTCTTTCAAATCATAAAAATAATCTCCTAAAATTTCATCTATTCTATCTTTAAATTTATTATAAATTCTTGAACATTCTTCAATTGTAAATCCTAAATTTTGAAATTTTAATATTGCATCACTACTTTTATTATAATTTAATAATGAATTGTATATTTTAGCAGCCCGAATTGCTGTGATTCCCTCAATTTTAAGAAGATTATCTTGATTTTCTTTTATAATATCTAAAGTTTTTTCTCCAAAATAATCAACTATTTTTTTAGCAGTTCTTTCCCCACACCCTTCAATAAATGAACTCGCTAAAAATTCTATTATCCCATCTTTAGTAGTTGGAATATCTATTTCATAAGACTCAACTGCATATTGCATACCAAATTTATCATTATTAGTATAATAACCATATAAAGTCATACTAATATCAATATTAACATCAGTAAAAATACCTCTAACTGTTATACTTTTATTAACCTTATCCATCATTACTTTATCATTGGTTTCTTTAATTCTAAATAAAGCAACTACATAGCCACTATCATTATTATGATAAATAATTTTTTTTAATTTTCCTTTTATATAATTCATAATACCCTACTATATATTTTACCAACATCTAATTTTTCATTTAATGTAACTAATAAATAATTACTTGTTCTACCAATACTTATATTTTCATTGCACTCTTCTATTAATACATCAACATTATGACCAACAAAATTATTATAATAATCTTTTTCTAAATTATTAGATAATTCAATTAAAGCTTTTACTCTTTTTTTCTTATCAATTTCTGAAACTTGATAATCCATTGAAGCAGCTACAGTTCCTTCACGAGCAGAATATGGAAAAACATGAATTTTACTAAATTTAATTTTTTTTACAAAATCCAAACAATCTTGGAAATCGCTTTCAGTTTCATAAGGGTGCCCTACAATTATATCAGTTGTAATAGAAATATTAGGTCTAATACTTCTAATTTTATTAATAGTATTTAAAAAATAATTTAAATCATATTTTCTATTCATTTTTTTAAGTATTTTATCACTACCAGATTGAAGAGGAATATGTAAGTGATCACAAACCTTGGAATTTGTTTTTAATAAATCAATAAATTTATCTTGTAGTTCAGTTATTTCAATACTAGATATTCTTATTCTTTTTAAATCATTTATTTTACTAAGTTCATTTATTAAGTCACATAAATCTTTACCATTACTCATATATCTTCCGGTATGAATACCTGTTAAAACTATTTCATGGTGATTACTAGCCACTAAATTTCTAACTTCTTCTAAAACTGTATCAAAATCCTTTGAACGAACACTACCTCTAACATATGGAATAATACAATAAGAGCAAAAATTGTCACATCCATCTTCAATTTTTACAAATGCCCTTACATGATTAAATGATTGAATTTTCATATCTTCAAATTCTAAACTACGTTCATTATAAAATTTGCAATATTTTTTCTTATTAGCAATATAATTCATGATAATATCTGCAATTTTGCTTTTATCTTTATTACCTAAAAGAATATCAACATTTAACGATTTGTATAAATCTTGCTTATTTTGACTACTACAACCAGTAACAGCAAGTATTGCATTTGGATATTCTCTTTTAATATGTCTTATCATTTTTAAACATTTTTTATCAGCTATATTGGTAACTGTGCAAGTATTTACAATTATTATATTACATAAATCCAATTTCTCCTCATATGAAAAATTATGATGAAGCATTTTTTCCTTCATCATATTAGATTCGTATTGATTAACTTTACAACCAAAAGTAATTATATTAAATTTCATAACCTACCCCAATTCTTTTTGCAGTTGTTTAAGTGCTTGTAAAAAAGCTTCTTCTTTTGCAAAACTAATAACTCGAACATCAACCCTCGGAGTTGACTCAACATTTTTATTAACTAAATCATCTAAATTAACCTTTTTTATAGATAAATCATCGTGTAATTCTTCATTTTCATAATTAAGTTCATAATTATTATTTTTATGAAGCAATTCATCATAACTTATAATAGCTTTATCTTCTTGATCCTTTTCATATTCAGTAAAATTTATAGTTGGCTCATCTTTCCCTATATTTTTTTGTATTTCTTTTACTATTTTCATTTCTGTCGTTTCTTCTTTCTTATCTTTTTCTTCCTCACTATTAATCTTAATAAAATAAATCAAGGTTACAATTAAAATCATCAAAATCATCACAGCAAAGAAGAACACTATATCAACAAATGTTAAAGCTTTAATAAACTCCCATATATCTGAAAAAATTTTCATACTCTACCACCACGAATTTATTTTATCATAAATGTTTTCAATTATTAATCCAATAAAGTAAACTTTACATATTGTTTTCATATATTTTACAATGCATTTATAATATCTTTATAAAATATAAATACTTTATTGAGTTATTTTATAGTAGCCCAATAAGAAAGTCAATAAAAAAGGATAACTAATTATCCTCAATTATTAACTTATATGGATTATCATAAGTCCCATCGCCTTCTACTTTAGCGGTTTTTATAATATTTATAACTGGTCTAACACCCCTATATAGATTACCAGCAGTATTATTAATTAAAGCTCCATTACTATCAACCATAAATGGATAAAATACACCATTAATATTTCTTGAACCAGTCATAGTCCAATAAGAAGTATCAATGTCCTCATTATATAAATAATAACTTTTATTTTCAGTGGTTGAAGCTCCAGCCATAGTAACCTCATCAGCAGTTAATAATCCAATTTTACTATTATCAGAATCGCCTAAACATACAAAAGTAGGAATTTTATTAATAACAACCCTATTATAAGCATTATAAGTTATACCATCACTATCAATAACATTATCATTACAAAACTTATAATAAGCTATATAATCACCATAATTATTTAAATAAGTATCATACCATGTGTTCAAAGTATCATAAACATTTGATTTTGAAAAAGAAATATCATCATCATAATAATTACTTACTTCATCAATTATTCCATCTAAAACTAATTTTACAGAGCCATCACCATTTATTTTTACTATTTTCCAATACATATCTGCAAATAAAACATTATTGTTTAATACGTTACCTCTAAAATAATAAGCTACACCTAAATCATCTTTTTCTTCTAATAATCCTTCATCTAATATAGCATTTTCTCCCATTTTACTTAATGAACTTTTACTTATCTCATTATTATTTAAAATAATATCGGCAAATAAGTTTTCCTCTTGGCTTTTTAATCCTATAACTATTTTACCAGAATATTCTTCTGAAGATTCAACAATAAATTTCAATTCATAATTGACAGTTTCATTTGCATCTATAGCCACCTGATTTAATATAATGTCTGATTTTAAAACATTGGAAATTTTAACATCATCAGATGACATTAATTCATAATTAACATTATTTGCTAATACATCAGAAATTTGAATATAATAATATTTAGTATCTGTTCCATTATTAGTAATCGAAAAATTCATCGTAGAATTCCCTTTTAAATTAAAAACATCACCGTTCATATAATTAATTGTTAAGTCACCATCTACAACAATATCTGATTTATCAATAACTTTATCATAAAATATATACCCAATGCCAATTGCTGCACATGCAATAAATAACATAAAAATGAAAATTAAAACAGATTTAAATCTTAATCTCATAAATATCATCCCTTAATTTTCTTATAACAATTATACTTTAGGATAAATTCAATGTCAATTCGAAGAAAATACAATTAACCAAAAAAAATTAGCTTCAAAAGCTAATTTCTAACTTACATATTTTTTAAAATTTTTAAATTCAGAACTATCTTCTAGATTAGTTTTAGCAAGCTCTTGCAATAACGATTTTTGATTTCTATCAAGTTTCGTAGGAATAATTATATTAATAACAGCATACATATTTCCTCTACTAAATGAATTTGGAGTTTTAATACCTTTACCCTTTAATTTAAGTTTAGTATAGTTTTGTGTTCCTGGCTTTATATCCAAATAAACATTACCATTTAATGTAGGAATTTCTTTTTTACAACCTAGAATAGCATCAGTTATAGTAATTGGAACTTCTAAATATATATCTGCTCCATCTCTTTCAAATAATGGATGTTCTTTTATTTTAAATTCTATAAATACATCACCATTAGCTCCACCATTTAATCCTGCATTGCCTTTGCCACTTAACCTAAGTTGAAATCCTTCATCAACACCTTCAGGAATAGTTACAGTTAAAGTCTTTGTCTTTGAAACAATACCCTTTCCATGACATTCATCACATATTGTTTCATAACTTTTTCCAACACCACGACAATCTGGACAAGTTTTTTGAGTTTGCATATAACCAAAAATAGTTTGTTGTTGTTCTAAAACTCTACCTGCACCACCACATGTTTTACAAGTTTTTTCACCAAAGCCGCCTTTTCCATGACAATTCGAACATTCAGCTGTCAAATCCAATTTTATATCTTTTTCACAGCCAAAAGCAGCTTCTTCAAAAGTTAAATTTAAAACTACTCTAATATCTTTTCCCTTTGATGATCTATTACTATTGCTTGATCTTGAAGACCTTCCAAAACCACCAAAGCTTGAAAAAGCACCTCCAAAAAAATCGTTTAAAATATCATCCAAATTTATATCACTAGCATCAAATCCACCAAACCCACCAGCAGATCCTCCACCATTTTGGAAAGCAGCATGGCCAAATTGATCATATTGTCTTCTTTTATTAGGATCTGAAAGAACGGCATAAGCTTCCCCAATTTCTTTAAATTTTTCCTCAGCACCAGATTCTTTATTTACATCAGGATGATATTGCTTAGCTAATTTTCGAAATGCTCGTTTAATTTCTTCATCAGTAGCATTTTTACTAACACCCAATATTTCATAATAATCTTTTTTATTCATATATTACACCTTCTTATCAACAAGTTCTTCTAACAATTTTAACTTTTCCTCAAACATAGTAAATGCTTTTTTTATTGTTTTTTTATCAGTAATGTCAACACCAGTTTTTCTTAAAATATTAAGTGGATAATCGCTTGCTCCAGATTTCAAAAATTCCATATATTTAGATTTCATATCATTTTCATTATTTATTATATCGCTTGCAATAGATAGTGCAGCAATTAATCCAGTTGCATATTTATATACATAAAATGAAGTATAAAAATGAGGAATTCTAGCCCATTCATATTTTATAGCATCATCAACAACTATATTTTTTCCGAAATATAATTTATTTAAATCATAATACGTATCACATAATAAATTAACTGTAATTGGAACATTTTCTTGATATTTTTCATGAATTATCTTTTCAAACTCAGCAAACATTGTTTGACGAAATATAGTTGTTCTCACCTTATCTAAAAAACTTGACAAATATAATATTTTTTCTTCATCACTTTTAGCATTTTTATAAAAATAATCATCAACTAATACCTCATTAACCGTAGATGCAATTTCTGCTAAAAATATTGGATAATTTGCATCATTATAACTTTGAGATTCGTTAGAATAAAAGGTATGCATTGCATGTCCCAATTCGTGCGCTAGTGTAGAAACTGAATCATTATTATTTTCATAATTTAAAGAAACATATGGATGAACCCCGTAACAACCCCATTGATAAGCACCACTTCTTTTATATTTATTAGGATAAACATCAATCCAGCCATCAGTAAATGCATGATTTAGGTCTTCAATGTATTTATCACCTAATGGTTTAAGGGCATCTTTTACTATTTTTATACCATCATCATATTTTAATTCACTATTATCATTTTTACCCAAATCTACATAAATATCATACATATGACTCTTAATTCCTAGAGCCTTATTTCTTACTTTTATATATCTATACATTAAAGGTAAATAGTGATGTATTTCATTTATAAAGTTACCATAAACATCAACATTTATATTATCACTATATAAACTTTTTTCTAATGGACTATTAAAACCTTTTGCATTACTAATAAAGAAATTTTCTTTTATTTTTCCTTTATATAATTCAGATATGGTATTAATAAATTTCGCAAAAAAAGCATACATATTTTTAAAAGCTTGTTTACGAACATTTCGATTATCACTACTCATAAATTTTATGTAATTTGAATTAGTCAATTTTACCTTTTTATTAGATTCATCTTTAATAAAACCTAAATCAATATCAACATTATCTAAACAAGAAAATGCATCATGAGGTGTTCCAAAACTATTAGTTGCTAAGGTAATTATTTTCTCTTCTTTTTCACTTAATGTATATTTTTGATACCTAAAAATTTTTTCTAGTAAAAAACTATATTTTTTAAGTTCTTTATTTTCCTTAATAAAACCTAATACTTCGTCATAAGGAATAGATAATAACTCACTAGATGTAAAGTATGTTTTTGTATTTATGCTTTCAACTAATCTTTCAGCTCTTTCTTTATAATTAATTCCTATTTCATTACTCATATCTTCATAATGAAATAAATATGAATATACATATACTTTTTCCAATAATTCATCAAGCCTACTAGATGTTTCCAAATATTTTAATAAATTATCACTATTTTTAACAATATTACCTTTCATAGCAACAATTTTATCAGCTAACATATTTATTTCAGTGCATAATCTTTCATATTCTTCACTATCTTTAATCATATCTTTTAAATTCCACTTAAAAGCATTAGCAATTTCGCAACGTTTTTTTTCCATATGTCTCCTATCTTAGTAAAGGTTCTAGTTTCCTAGAACCTTAAATATTATAAATTATTTTTCTTCGTATGTAGCATCTTCTACTTTTTCATGATCATCATCAGATTTACTATCAGGATTATTACCTTCTTTTGCTTGTGCTTCCTTAGCAGCTTGTTCATAAACTTTACCAGCTAAATCCATAGCCACTTTATTTAATTCTTCTGTTTTTTTCTTAATTTCATCTGTATCTGATCCTTCAAGAGCTTTTTTAACTTCTTCAATTAATTTTTCAGCTTTTTCTTTATCATTACTGTCAACTTTATCTCCTAAATCAGATAATGCCTTTTCAGTAGCAAATACGCTTGAATCCGCTTCATTTCTAATTTCAGCTTCTTGTTTTCTCTTTTCATCTGCTTCTTTATTAGCTTCTGCTTCCTTCATCATTTTATCTATTTCTTCATCGCTTAAGTTTGTTGAAGAAGTAATAGTTATAGATTGTTCTTTATTTGTTCCTAAATCTTTTGCAGTAACATTTACGATACCATTAGCATCAATATCAAATTTTACTTCAATTTGAGGAACACCACGTCTTGCTGGAGGTAAATTTGTAAGTTGAAAGTTACCTAATGTTTTATTATCACTAGCCATTGGTCTTTCACCTTGTAATACATGAATATCAACAGCTGGTTGATTATCTACAGCAGTAGAAAACACTTGTGATTTACTAGTTGGAATTGTAGTATTTCTTGGTATTAATACAGTCATTACATTACCTAATGTTTCGATTCCTAATGAAAGTGGTGTAACATCAAGTAATACGATATCATCAACTTCACCAGTTAATACTCCACCTTGAATAGCAGCTCCCATAGCAACAACTTCATCTGGATTAACACTTTTATTAGGTTCTTGGCCAAGTTCTTTTTTAACTAATTCTTGAATATATGGAATACGAGTTGATCCACCAACCAATATTACTTTATCAATATCACTAGCCTTTAATTTAGCATCTTTAAGAGCCTTTTTAACTGGTTCTAATGTTGAATCAAATAAATCACGACATAAGTCTTCAAATTTGGCCTTAGTCAAAGTCATATCCATATGAACTGGGCCATCATCATTTTGAGCAATAAATGGTAAACTAATTTGAGCACTAGTCATACCAGATAAATCTTTTTTAGCTTTTTCAGCAGCATCTTTAATTCTTTGCATTGCCATTTTATCTTTAGATAAATCTATACCATTTTCTTTTTTAAATTCACTAACTAGGTAATCAGTTATTCTTGCATCAAAGTCATCTCCACCTAAACGATTATTACCACTAGTAGCTTTAACTTCAAATACACCATCACCTAATTCTAGAATAGAAACATCGAATGTTCCACCACCTAGGTCATATACTAAAATAGTTTGTAATTTATCTTGTTTATCAAGACCATATGCTAAAGCAGCAGCAGTTGGTTCATTAATAATTCTTTCAACTTCCAAACCAGCAATTTTACCAGCATTTTTAGTTGCTTGTCTTTCGGCATCATTGAAATATGCAGGAACTGTAATTACTGCTTTTGTTACTTTTTCACCTAAATAACTTTCTGCATCTTTCTTTAATTTAGAAAGTATTTTTGCACTAATTTCTTCTGGTGTCCATTTCTTACCATTAGCTTCAACCTTTTCATTAGTTCCCATTTTTCTTTTAATTGAAGAAATAGTATTTTTAACATTAGTTACAGCTTGTCTTTTAGCAACTTCTCCGACTAATTCTTCATCACCTTTAAAAGCAACTACTGATGGAGTTGTTCTATTTCCTTCAGCATTAGTAATTACTTTTGGTTCTCCCCCTTCTAGAACTGCTACACATGAATTAGTAGTTCCTAAGTCAATACCTATAATTTTACTCATAATTATTCATCCTTCCTTTTATTTATCAATTCATAAAATTATTTATTTTTAATTTTTTCCCCAATTTATTCATTAACTTTTACCATAGCTACACGTATAACTTTATCTTTATATGTATAGCCTTTTTGTAAAACTTCCAAAACAACATTAGCAGGTAAGTTTTCATCTTTTTCAGTTAAAACAGCTTCCATTTTATTTGGATCAAACTCCAACCCTTTGCAATCTATTTCTTTTACATCCATATTATTTAATATACTTAATAAATTAGTATAAATCATTTTAAAGCCACTTAAGAATTTTGAAAGTTCATCAGTTAAATCACGATCATCTAATTTTATAGCTCTTTCAAAATTATCTACAATTCCAAGTAGTTTAATTACTAGTTCTTCACCATCATATTTGCAAATACTACTTATTTCTTCTTCATATCTTCTACGCATATTTTGCATTTCAGCAGTAATCCTTAATACTTTTTCATTAAGTGTTCTATTTTCTTCCTGCAATTTTTCTATTTTTTCATTGCTTTTGTTATCTTTTTTTTTTACACTTTTTGTTTTATCTTTAACTTCTTTTATTTTTTCGTCTTTTTTAACTTCTTTACTTTCCATCATTTTCCTTTCTATTGTCCAAATTTTCATCCACATATTCAAGTAAACTTACAATTCTTTGATAATCCATTCTTTTTGGTCCTATTACAGCGATAGTTCCATCTTCACCATTTATATGATACTTTTTACGAATTATGGTAACATTTGGATCAAATTCAGACTCATCACCAATATAAATTTTTATCTCATTAGTATCGTTTTCATCTTTACTACTTACTTTTTCAATAAAATTAACATCTTCTAATTTATTGGCAAGTCTTTTAAGCTCTGCTACATCATTATATTCAGGCTGTTCAAATATTTTAGTTCTACCTGATATATGAACATTACTAGTATTATTAGAAACAAAATCATTAAATGCATCATAAAATATATTATAAATCGTTTCATACTGCTGAATTTGCTTTTTAATAATTGGTTTTATTTCATTTTCTAATCTTGTTCCAACTTGATTAATCGGTGTTCCAACTAACAATTTATTTATAATTTCGCTAGTCTTAATAATTTCATTTATACTAATATTATCAGGAATATTAAATATTTTATTTTCTACAACTCCTTTATCAGTGCATACAACTGCAACAACTTGATTATCAGCAAGAGCAATAATATTTACTTGTAGTAATGCATTATCAGAACTATTCTTACCTAAAACAACACTAGTATAATTGGTTATTTCACTGATTATTTCCATACATTTAGTTATAGCATCACTCAAAACTAATTCTTTATTAGCAAATATTTTTTGAAGTTTTAGCATATCACTACCTGTAATCTTTTCAGCTTCCATTAAATTTTCAACATAATAACGATATCCTTTTTCACTTGGAACTCTGCCTGAAGAAATATGATTTTTTTCAACATATCCTAAATCTTCTAAAATTGCCATTTCATTTCTAATTGTTGCACTTGAACAATCAAATTTTGAACAAAGCGCTTTAGAGCCTACTGGCTTAGCAGTTTTAATATATGTTTCTACTATCTCTTTTAAAAGACTATTTCTTCTATCGTCCATAATCTTACCTCTTTATCGTTTAGCACTCATAATTTTTTAGTGCTAAACTCATTATAATATTATGTTTAGCACTTGTCAATATATAACTGCTAATTTATAAAAAATTGACAATGAAGATTAAGATTGATATAATTTTTTTATAAAGAAGGTAGAAAAATGAACCAATTAAATGAACAAAAACTTGATATAAGCGGAACAGAAATTAATGGAAAAACTTACATAGATGCCGATTATCTTGCTGCTTTATTAGCAGCAGCAGAAAAGATAAAAAAACAAAAAGAAGAAACACAAAATATATTATATAAAGATAATAAAATAATAGATTTCAAAAACGATGTAAGAAGAATCTGGGGAGATTGTATAGCACATGGTCCAAGGCCTTGGGAAAATAAAGAAAATGTAATTGGCGAAGCATTAAATGTAGATTACTGTTTTAACAAAGATAAAATTTTAGAACATGCCGATGAAATAAAACAACTTCTAAGTCAAGTTCACAAAGCAACAACGTATGATGAATTAAAAATATTAGACTCAGGTGAAAATTGGACAATATTAAGACAACATGTTAGTATGCTAATGGCTCTAGGAAATGCATTAGAATTAGTTGATTTTAAAGAAAATAGATTAGATTGGGATGCAAAAGAAACTGAAAACCCACAAATTAGCTTTAAAATTTAAAAAAATATCACTTATCGCTAGTGATATTTTTTAAATTTTCTATTGCTTTTAAAACACCAATTTTACCATATTCATAAGTAAGGCCACCTTGTAAATATGCAACATATGGTTCTCTTAATGGGCCATCACAAGAAAGTTCAATTGAAGAACCTTGTGTAAAAGAACCGCTTGCCATAATAATTTTATCTAAATAACCAGGCATAGCTGATGGTTCAACATAAGCTTGCGAATCAATTGCACTTCCATTTTGAATCCCTTTAACAAAGGATATTAATTTATCTTTATCATTAAAATAAATAGTTTGCACTATATCAGCTCTCTCATCATTCCATTTCGGTTCAACTTTGTAACCTAAATTTTCTAAAATATATGATGCAAAAACAACTGTTTTTAAACTATTAGCAACAACACTCGGAGCCATATACAATCCTTGAAAAAAACTTTTATTTGCACCTAAACTTGGACCAACTTCCTTACCTTCTCCAGCAACATTTAATCGTTCTGCACACAAATTAATTATTTCTTTTGACCCAACTATATAAGCACCATTTGAAGCTATACCACCGCCTAAATTTTTAATTAATGAACCAACACAAATATCAACCCCAACATCAGTAGGTTCTTTATCACTAACAAATTCACAATAACAATTATCAACCATAATTATAATATTTTCATCTATACTTTTTATTAATTTAACAACTCTTTCTATTTTATCAATAGAAACGCTTTTTCTTAATGAATAGCCCTTAGATCTTTGAATTTCAATTAATTTAATATTACCAAGCTTCAATCTGCTTTCTATTTTAGCATAGTCAAAGTCATTATCTAATAAATCTATTTGTTCATATTTAATATCAAATGCTTTTAAAGAACTAGGATTATCATTAAATCCAATTACAGAATCCAGTGTATCATAAGGCTTACCTGTTATAGAAAGTAATACATCATTTGGCCTTAATAAGGCAAAAAAAGCAGTGCTCAAAGCATGCGTTCCAGAAATAAATTGATTTCTAACTAAAGCATCTTCAGTATGAAATATATTAGCAAAAACCTTTTCTACTGCATCTCTACCTATATCACCATAACCATATCCAGTTGAACTCATAAAATGACTTTCAGATATATTTTCTTTCCAAAAAGATTCAATTACCTTTTGACTATTAATAAATGATATTTCATCAATTTTTTTAAATATAGATTCTAACTTTTTTTCTAATTCAAACATATTCTTATTCAAAATTACCACCATCCACTCTAATAACTGCATCATTTATATATTTAGCTTCATCACTTGCTAAAAAATATACTACATTAGCAATCTCATCACAACTAGCAAATCTCTTGAGACCTATTTTTTTTAATTGATTTTTTTTAAAATCTATAAATAAATCATTATTCATATCTGTATTTATCCACCCTGGAGCAACACAATTAACTCTAATTTTAGGAGCTAAATATTTAGCAAAATCGTGAGTTAGTGCAATAACACCTGCCTTAGATGAGTCATAATTAACACTTTCAATATAACCAGTATCAATTCCATTTGTGCTTGAAATATTTATAATAGATCCTATATTCATTAAATTAATAGCATATTTTGTTACCAAAAAAGTTCCCAACAAATTAACAGAAATAACTTTCATAAATTCATCAGCACTTTTTTCTTCTAATGACGAATCAATTGCTACCCCAGCATTATTTATTAAAATATCAATACTATTAAATTCTTTTTTTATTGCATCGAACATATTTTTTACTTCATTTTCTAGTGATATATCAGCCCTCACCAATAAAACTTTTGAATTATATTTATTTTCTAATTCTTTTTTTAATAAATTAGCAGAATCAAAAGATTTATTATAATTAATAATAATATTGTCTCCATTTTTGGCAAATATTTTTGCTATGCTTGCACCCAGTCCCTTAGATGCCCCAGTAATTAAAACATTTTTTTTCATCTAAATCACCTAATAATATTTTACTACACACATTATTTTAATACAAAATAAAAAAGAAAATCAATTCTCTTCCTTTTTATTAGCATTTTCTCTATCCTTAAATATTTTTAAAATACCAATTAAAGTATTTACTTTATTGGTTAAATATCTTTTTTCAAAATTTGATAACTTACCAACCTCAAATTTTTCACCATTTTTTTCAACTTCACCCTGTAAGTTAACTCCTATTACATTAAGTTCGTCTTGAATTAACAATTGTAAAAAACTTATATGTGATCTATACAAAACACCCGGCTTATCTTCAAGGTTTTCAGTTTTCAAAATACTACTCATACTAGGTTGTTTTTTACTAAACAAGTAACCATCAACAATTAATTGCAAAATAATATTAAATTGTTCCGTATTTCCATTTAATACTTCGATACTTTCGATTAATTCATTTAAGATATCGTCAATATTATTATTTCCAGTACCCACAAATAAACCTCCTTTTATTATTTTATAGAACTTGTGACATAATTAACAACATCATTATCATATTGAAAACCACCCAAAGATTGTGTGCCACTTGCAAAAGAATTACTTGATGCATCAGGACTAAAAGACCAATGAGCTCCCAATTTATCTCTTATAGCATCATAAGTACTTAGATAGCCATTATTGCTATTTGAATTGCTAGATGATGTTACATTATCTTTAAATACTTGCGAAATATTGTCTTTTCTTTCACCAGTTAAATTTGTATTAACTTCAATACCAGATAAATTTTGCATTTTAACAATAACATCACTTATTTTTTTTACAGCATCTTGAACAGAAGAATCATAACTTGCTATTTGATAAAACAAAAATTGTTCTAATTCAGGTAATCTAGTAGAAAGATTTTTTGAAATAGTAGTCACACCATCACTAATTTGATTAACATACATATTAATCCTTGAAGATTGAACATTAGCTAAAATTTCTTTTAAACCAGAATTTAGTTTAGGTAAATAGTTGTTAATTAAAGAATCATCTAACGAGGAAATATCAGTATTTAAAGCACTCAATGCTTCGGGATCTAAATTAATTAATGCCATACTTTAACACCTCCTATAAACCTTCTAATATTTTACCAACTTCATCTAAATATTCAGTTGCTTCTGTATTAGCTTGACCGTAAAGATTAATTTGTGTATTTAAAAATTCTATTAATTTTGTTAATAAAGAACTAGTATCACTATATACTTTATTGCAATAATTAATATAGCTAGATAAAGTTCCAACCATTACGTCACTTTTTATATTTCCAGAAATAGAATTAAATAAATTTGAATCTTCAATAGCAATTTTTTGAATTTGTTCTAAAATACCTTGCAATTCATTATTTTTATTTTTTAATTCTGTCGATAAGACATTAATTGTTGCCATTTGTTCCACCTACCGTCTTTTTACTTAAATCATTTACAATATTAATATAATTAATTATAGCTGATGAAAATTCAGAATTACATGAAGAAATTGCATTTACTAATTCTTGATTTTTTCTTAAATTGGTATTATAAGAAATAGCATCACTTTGAGTGCCTTCCCAAAGGGGAGCTAATTCGCTTAAAATATATGCAATTGACGAACTTATTTCATTCATCTTTTCAGAATTTGAAATCAAGCTATTTGCATCCTCTATAACTTTTTCAGTATTATTTATAATTATCGCCATTTTTAACCTCTCTTATTTAATTTAATCAATACTTTGCGAAGAAGCATTTTTTAATCTTTGAGCATATGTATTTAAAGCTTGATTTAATTGTTTTACAGCCGAAATTAAATTTACTAAACTATTAGTATTTTTTTGTGCCTCTCCAATATAAGAATCTTTATCAACAGTATCTGAATTCCAATAACTCTCTATTTTTTTAAATTTATTATCTAAATTAGAACAACATTCATTTATTCTATCATTTATTTTAGATATATTATCAATTTGCGCTAACAACATATCTACATTCTTAACATTAATATGTTCATAATAATCTTTATAGCCATTAAAATTAGCCATATTTAATCATCTCCTACTCTATAAAAAGTATACTTTATAATATAATATCTGTCAATATAACTCCTGTCATCACAACAAAACTAAAGAATCCCATTTTTTTTACACTTACATTAAATAATTATAACCGAACTTCCATTTCTAATATTTGTTTCCCTAACCAATTTATTTAAAGGATATGGATTAGCATCAACAATGTTATATAAATTTCGATTATTTTTTATTTCATAAATCCCATCAGAAATGTCATATAATATACGATTTATCAAGTTTAAAACAGTTCCAACTCTCACATTTATAGGAATAAAAATATCATATGTTTCATCCATTTCTAAAACCAATAATTTAATAAGAATTTTATTATTCATTTTGATCACCACTATCTAGCATATAACGAATAATTTCATAAGATTCTCCACTTACTTTATAAGCTAAATGTTCAAATTTTATCTTTTTATCATTATAACCAATATTTGGAGCGTGAATAGTAATTTGATTATTTATTCCTTCTCCTAACCATAAAGCATTATTTCTATCATAAGAAATATCCATTCTAACCTGATTTATGTCATCAACATTATCAAAAATTATTACATTTTTACACTTTTTACTAATAAAATCTGTAATCATATTACAATCATTATTATTAAACATTTCTTTTATTGCTCCAACACCCAATACTATTGTCCAACTATCAAGCCCTGCATAATTATTAATAAAATTTTGAAAATTATTAGTCATAACTTCAACATTATCAAAGCTCTTTTTAATCATTGATTTAAAGTCTAAAACATAAACCATATTTTTACTAGCCATCATTTTAATAAAAGCATTTAAAAAACTTAATTTATTATCATCTAAATTAGTATATGAAATAACATAAGGTTTGGTATTTTGTTTAGTTATAAAACTAACTCTTTTAGTTTTCATATTAAATCCAATAGGAACACTATTGAAATCTTTATAATAGCTATATAACATATCAACATAAACTCGATCAGGAACAGAAGGAATTTTACTTACTTTAGTATTATATTTTTCATTTAAAACAAGTCCTAAATTTCTAAGTTCACTAGTATAATTTTGAATTTTAGTATATGTTCCAGTTTGAAATTCATACGCACTATTATCAATTAAAACTAATCCTCGTCCAAAATATTCAGCTGGTAACACTTGTCTTGGTGCATTCAAAATCATTCTATAATCAGTTTCATCAGAAAGTTGTAAACAAATTTTATTATTAAAGTAAGCCATTGTTTTACTCCTAATAACTGAAGTTGAAATTGCAGTTACTACAAATACAATTCCATATTTATAACCGTCTCTAAATAAAGTAGCCATTTCTTGACTTTCATCATCATAAGATTCAACAAATGAATCAAAATTATTAACAAATATCAACATTAATGGCAATTTTTTACCACTATATTTTATGTAATCATTATAGTCCCCAGCATAGTCTGTAAATAAACTTTTTCTTTTTTCTATTTCTTCTGAAATCATTTTTATTAAATCTTGTATCTTTTCGTTATTTTCAATAGTTACAACTTCCCCAACATGTGGAAAATTTGTAAAAATTTTTAATAATTCAGAGCCACAATCTAAAATATAAATATTAACTTCATTTGGTGAATGATCCATTACAATAGATCTTATCATATTAACTACTAAATTTTCTTTTCCACTACCAGGAGTTCCAAAAACTATTAAATTTCCATTTTTAGATAAATCAATACTTAGAAGCCCTTGTGTTTGATTTATTGGATCATCATATTCTCCAATAACAGGATTTATATAATATTCAACTGGTTTATAATTATATTTTTTCTTAATATCATCAACATAAATAATTTCAGGAATAGAATCAAGCCATAATTTATTAATTGTAATATGTTCCTTTTTACCTAAATCCGAAATATATCTAACAATATTTGTTAATTGATCTCCATAATCTTTTTTAGGAATACTTTCTTTGTCTTCTTCTTTAACACTTTTTATAATATATCCAACATTATTAATGAAATTAATAGATTCATCTACTTTTTTTAAAATTTTATCTGACGGAACATATTTTGCCCCAGACCAACCAGATTGCCCAATTTCAAATAATTCATCATAACCTACTTGCAAATAAAATCTACCGGTTTCTTTAATAGATGCCGCTTCTGGTCTTTTTAACATTTCCATACTATCTGACTTATCTTGAACTTTAAGACAAACTTTAAATCTTGAGTTAGCCCATATTTGATCATTTACAATACCTGATGGCTTTTGAGTAGCTAAAATTAAATGAACACCCAATGAACGACCTATACGTGAAGTGCTTATCAATTGTTGCATAAAGTCTGGTTGTTGTTGTTTTAATTCAGCAAATTCATCACAAATTATGAATAAATGTGATAAAGGTTTATTTACTATTCCTTCTCTAAATAATTTTTGATATTTATAAATATCAATTGTTCCTTCTTTTAATCTTTCACGAGTATCATTAAATATTTTTTGCCTTCTAGTTAACTCACTTTGAATAGAAATTAAACTTCTATTAAGTTCATGATTATCTAAGTTAGTAATAGTTCCAGCTAAATGTGGAATTTTAACTCCGCTCTCTTTATTTTCAAACGCACCAGCTAATCCCCCACCCTTATAGTCAATTAAAACAAATTGAACTTCATAAGGATGATAATTAATTGCCATAGATAATATATAAGTTATAATGAATTCAGACTTACCACTACCGGTTGAACCAGCAATTAAACCGTGAGGTCCGTGAAACTTTTCATGTAAATCTAATTTAAAATCTTCACCATTAGGATGAACTCCAACAACAGTATCTAAACTTAATACTGGATTATTAATTTTCCACCTATTTAAGATATTTAATTGCTCAATTTTTGAAACATTAAACATATCCAAAAAATCAAGAGATTTAGGTAAAACTGACGCACCATCCTTAGTCATTACAGGAATATTTGCTAAATTAAATGCTATTGCATCCATGTCAAGATCATTTTTTTGTTTTTCAATATAAAATATTGTTTGTTCATTTAACCCTGTTTGGCGTTCTAAAATTACCCCATCTTTTTCCCTAACCTCAATAAATGTATTGCTTGATGACGGAACATTTTTTAAATCATCATCTATTACTAGCAAAGAAAAACCTAAACTATTTAAATCTTTATTAATAAAATCTTCAAAAAATCCAATATTTCTTTTATTTGAATAATCATCTGTAATAACTAAAAAATAAGGCATTGGAACAACATCTTTATTATTACTTTCTTCCTTTTGTTCCTTTCTAAATTTAATTATTTCTTCCAAATAATTTGATACATATTTTGCTTCATTATCATTTGAAGCAAATAACCTTATATCTTTTTCATCAGTAAATATATGTGGAATATATTTGATAAAATCCCACCTTTGAATATTTTCATTTTTTGTAAATAAAGCAATTTTTAAATCAATGCTACTATGTGTAATTATTAATTGAGTAATAAGCTCATTAACAAACTTAACTCTATTAATTGTTTTACAAATTAAAGATGTTACATTACTATTTTTTAATGATACAGTAATTGGAGCACCATCAACATATTTGTATTTATCTTTAATAGCACAAGAATTATTAAATAACTCGTCTTCTTCTAATGTAAAATGTTTTTCTGGAGCTTTTACTGCTACATTAAAGTTTTTTCTACCAATACCTACTCTAATAGATAAGAATTCATCATCATTATATTGACACCACCAAAAATTGCGATTTTTCTTTTGCAAAGCAATTAAACAATTATCAGAATTCAAATAATTTTCATTTAAAACTCGTAATTGATTTTTAACTTTAATTGTTAATTCTCTATCTTTTTCTGTTAAATATTCACCATATTTTTCTTTCCTTAATTTTTCTCTTTTTTTAAGTTTGTGCTTTTGATAAGCCCGAGTGATCCTAGGAAATACAAGACTTCCTAAAATCATACATACACACATTACAATTTGAGGTATCATTTGTATCATGTCTCTACCTTGATTTAAACCGTAAGAAACATTAAATAACATCATAAAAGAAGAAGACATCATAATTAAAGAAGTTCCCATAGTCAAAATAAATGGCATAGAATTGTCTTTTTCTTCATTTGGAGGAGCTTCAACAGTAAATTCTTCATTAACAACTTTTTCTCGAATTATTGGATAATGGACAAAATAATTTTCTTTTTTATAAAGTTCTACATGTTTATCTTCTTCACTAACTGGGTCAAATACAAGTGGATTATCACTAGCATCTGCAACCAAACGCATTCCAGTAATTTTCAATGAATTTTTAGGATTATTTATATAAATATATGATTGCATCCACACAATTTTTATTCCACCTAAAAATATAATGTCACCAGATTTTAGTTTTTTTATATTTTCCTTAAAATTATTTACAAACACTTTATAATTATCATCACTAACACTAGTAACATACCATTCTTCATTAATGATTTTAAAAGTTGCTTCAATTTCAGCTACTTCATTAGAATTATAAAAAATACTACAATTTTCTTTTCTACCAACTGAAAAACTATTTAGTCCTCTAAAATCTAATCTAAATAACTTTTCTTTAATAGGAAGAACAAACACTTCTAATGTTTTTGATTTACCAACAACTTTTAAGGTATATTTGCAATATGGTTCAATCAAAACTGAATCAATCTCTTCATTATCCTCTATTATATTTGTATTACCATTACTTTTTAAATACCATCTATTATTAACTCCTACAAACGAAACAATAGACTTAAAGGTTGAACTATTATAATTAATTAAAAAAGAGTCATCAACTTTTAATGGTAACATATATTTAATAATCTGATTATTATCTATTAAAAATATTTTCATACTATTCAACCTACTCTTTATACACTATTATTATAACAAATTAAAAAACTTAAAACAATATCTTATAACGCCTTAATTTCTCTTTTAGTCTTATTTATTTCATTTTCTATTTTTACCCTTTGAACTAAAAATAACATTACAATAATATTTACTGTAAAACTTCCACCGTAGCTTAATAAAGGCAATGGAACTCCAGTTAAAGGAATTAGTGCTAAAACCCCCAATAAATTAATTAAAATATGCAAAGTCAAAAACCAAAAAGTTCCATAAGCAATAACAGAACATCTTAAATTTTCAGAATTTCTTGCAATCTTTAAAATACGCAATAACATAATAAAATAAGCAACAATAATAAATATTCCAAATATAAGACCTAATTCTTCAACTATAATTGGATAAATAAAATCTGTATGACTTTCTGGTAAATATAAATATTTTTGAGTTGAATTTCCTAATCCTACCCCCAAAAGCCCTCCATTATTAATCGCAATAAATCCATTGCAAACTTGATACCCAGTAGTTTCTGTATATCTTGAACAAGGGTTTTGAAAAGTTAATCTATCCATTTGCATACTATTCAAAATATCGTTTCCAGAATATAAAATAACAATAACTCCCAATACAATTGCTACTGCAAATATTTTTATAAATTTTAATAAATTATTTTGAACGATTGGAATACTTATAAATGTCAAAAATACAATACCACCAATAATTGCAGCGCTTCCTAAATCTGGTTGCATAGCAACTAACCCTGCAATAATTACACCAAAACCTAAAGGAATTAAATAAGAATATATATTTTTCACCTTACGATAATAAAGTTTATTATAATAAACTGCAGAAAAAACAATTAAAATAGATTTAGCAAATTCACTAGGTTGCAAACTAAAAAACTTTAAATCATACCAACTAATAGCATTATTTGTAATTTTACCATTAACAAAAAGATATATTAATGAAATAATTATAATAATAACAGCTGGCCAAGCTAATGCTTGATACGTTCTAGTAGGAACTCGTAATATAAAAATAAAGCAAAATATTAAAGACACTAATACAAATATTGCTTGGCGAATAAAAAAATGATATGGCTCATATCCATAACGAACAACACTAGAAACACTAGAAGCACTATAAATCATTACTAAACCAACAACAATAAAAAAAATTGTTAAAAGTAATAATGGTATATCCATTTTTGAAAACAACTTTCGCATACATTAATCTCCTATCATAATTTTAACACACTAAATATATTTTTTTTATTTTTTTTAAAAATTTAGGTAATTTTAATGTCAAAAAATGACACTTTATAATAAATTATAATAGATATGTAAAGGAGGTATAAAATTATGTATTATTATGGAAACAATGGATACTACGGTGGAGGATACGGTGGATATCAAGCAAATCCTTGCTGTGGAACATATGCCGGATATACTAGTGGTTATGGTATTGGAGCAGCAATTTGGATAGTGCTATTTATATTATTAGTTATAATTTTAGGAGCTGGATGGTCTTTTAATAACAATAATAATTAACAAAAAGAAGTATAAAAGCTTCTTTTTGCATTTTTTGTCATTTTTTGTTAAAATATGTCCAGGTGATGAAAATGGAACTACCAAAAATAACAATTTTGGATGAAAAAAATAAAATTTTACACCAAAAAAGTTTTGAAGTAAAATTTCCTGTTAGCAAAGAAGATCAAAAACTAGCAGAAGATACAATTAAATATTTAAAAATGAGTCAAGATGAGAAGATTGCATCTAAATACAATTTAAGAGCAGGAATGGGAATGGCTTTTGTTCAGTTAGGAATATTAAAAAGAATATTTGTAATAGCTAACAAAAATGATAACGGCTCTTTTGAAGAATATGTAATAATTAATCCTAAAATAATATCTCAAAGTGAAGAACTAATTTATGTAGGTGAAGGTGAAGGATGTTTAAGTGTTAATCGTAGTGTTGATGGAATTGTTCCAAGACATGCTAGAATAACAGTGGAATACTACGATTATCAAGGAAACAAAAAAATAACTAGAGTTCGAGAAGATTTAGCCGTTGCGTTTCAACATGAAATAGATCATTTAAATGGTATATTATTTGTAGATAAAATTGACAAAAAAAATCCATATAAAAATGCAAATAAAATGCGTGAAATATAAAAACTGCAATTAATTTTGCAGCTTTTTTTAATTTTCCAATACAGCACTTACAATTTTACTAACCCCAGATTCTTGCATTGTTATTCCATATAAACAATCAGCATATTCCATCATTCTTTTTTTATGGGTTATAACTATAAACTGACTATTTTCTTTTTCTCTCACTAAATATTTACCAAACATATCAACATTTACTTCATCTAATGCAGCCTCTGCTTCATCAAGAATAACAAATGGAGATGGTTTAACTTTAAGCATAGCAAACAACAAACAAATAGCAGTTAAAGCCTTTTCTCCTCCACTTAATGATATTGGAGAATTAATTTTCTTTCCTGGTGGAACAGCAATAATATCAATTCCGGTATTCAACAAATCATCTGGATTGCTAAATTTTAGTTCACCCGTTCCTCCTTTAAACATTAATTTAAATATATTAGAAAATTCATCTTTAATTTTATCAAAAGTATTTTTAAACTTATCTATCATTATATCATCCATTTGTTTAATTATGTCTTTTAATTCATCACTAGAATTTTCTAAATCACTTCTTTGATTATTTAAAAAGTCATATCTTTTACTAATTCTTTCATATTCATCAATAGAACCTAAATTGACATTTCCTAAACTTTCCAATTCCTTTTTTAAAGCTTTAACTTTTTCGCGAGCTAAGTCAACAGACATATCTAAATTATATGAAACGGATGCATATTCATAGGTTAAATTATATTCTTCAGTTAACATTTCAAGTAAATTATCTAATTTAACTTCTAATTTAGCACAATTAACCTCTTTATCCTTTAATTCATTATTAACCAAATTGTAACTTGTGTTATCTTCTCTTTGTTTCTTTTCTAAAACATTAATTTCATCAACTAAATTATTTTTATCAATTACCAACTTCTTTAACTCTTTTTCAATCAATTCTTTTTCTTTAGTTTTTATATTAATATCTTCTAATAATTTAACCAAATGTTCATTTAACTTATTATTTTTAAGATCATCAATTCCAGATAATTCACTCGATAAATTTTTAAATTCATCAGTTAATCTACTTAATCTAGTTTTTTTATTAAATAATTCATCATTTAATAATATAACATACTTATTTAAAACCTTTTCTTTTTCTTCTAATTCTGCTATATTGTTATCATATTTATCTAATTCTTCTGTTAGTGATTTAATACTAATAGATAAGCTATTGTATTCATCTTTTAGCTTATTTAACTCATTTTTTTCATTTAGCATACTATTTTTTTTAGAAGTTCCACCAGTAATAGAACCTCCAGCATTTTGAATTTCTCCATCCAATGAAACAATTCTATATTTATAATCAATTAATTTACCAATAACATTTAATGTATTTGCATTTTCAACTACTATTACTTGACCTAATTGATTTTCAATTATATTTCGATATTTTTCATCAAATGACACTAACTCAGAAAAAACACCAATGTAACCCTTTATTTTTTTTATATCATCTAAAATATTTTGTGATATATTTCTAGATTTAATAATATTAAGTGGAAAAAAGGTTGCCCTACCTAATTTTTTATCCTTTAAAAAATTTATAGCGTTGATAGCAACAGAATCATCATCAACAACAATAAAATTTGATGCATTTCCAAGTGCAATATCTGCTGCAACAACATATTTATCAGGAATTTCCAATAACTTTCCTATAGTATTATGAATTCCATATAATCTTGGATTATTTAAAATATTTCTCACAGAAACAGGTGTATTTTCAGCATTTAAAATATTATTTTCTAATATTTCAATTTTATTTTGTAAAAGATAGCTATTTTTATTACAATCTTGTAAATTATTGTTTATTGTGCTTCTTTTAACATTTAATACTAATAATTTGTCTTTTACTTCTTCTATCTTTCTTCTTTCTTCATTAATACTATTTTCTATATCATCCACTTCTTTTTTAGATACCTCAATATTTTTTTGATATTGCAATTCTTGTTCTTTTAATTTTAATAAATTAGTATCTAAAATACTAGAATTAGCTTCATATTTTTGTCTTTCAATAGTTATTTGTTTTTCACTAACTAAATCATTTAAAGCATTATTTATCTTTAATAATTCTGCATTTTTACTATTTATTTTATCTTCTAATTCCAAACTATTTAACTTAATTTTTTCTATTTTAGAATCTACTTCAACATTTTTTAAAGTGATCAATTTTTCTTTCAAACTTTCAATTTCTTTTTTTAATATTTTATATTCACTATTAATATCTGTAATATCTGTAACAATTAAAGCAATATCAATATTTTCTAAATCCTTTTTTAATTCTAAATATTTTTTAGCTACTATACTTTGTTCTTTTAAGGGATTAACACTTTTAGATAATTCATCAATTATTAATTTAATTCTAGTTAAATTTTCTTCAGTTTTTTCTAGTTTTTTTAAACTTTCTTCTTTTCTTTTTTTATACTTTAATACTCCAGCTGCACTTTCAAATATAGTTCTTCGATCAAAAGACTTACTATTTACTATATCAGTTACATTTCCTTGAGAAATTATATTAAAACTACTACCACCTGCTCCAGAATCAATAAATAAGTCCATTATATCCTTTAATCTAACTCTTAAATTGTTAATATAATATTCGTTTTCTCCAGATGAATAAACTATTCTTTTAATTTCTACTTCATTAAATTCACTATTTAAATATTTATCAGAATTATCAAATGTCAAAGCAACCATTGCTCTTTTTTGAGCTTCCCTTGTCTCACTTCCGCTAAAAATACAATCAGTCATTGAATTTGTTCCACGTAAAGATTTAACTGATTGTTCACCCAAAACCCATCGAACAGCATCAACTATGTTACTTTTTCCACTACCATTAGGGCCAACTATTCCAGTAATTCCAGGATTTATTGCTAAATCTAACTTATCAGCAAATGATTTAAATCCTTGAGCTCTTATACTTTTTAAATACATTTATATCACCTAGCACTTTTATTATAAGCATCTAATGCTGCCATTTGTTCTGCTTCTTTTTTACTATTTCCAATCCCTTTTCCATAAATTATATTATCAATCTTAACTACAACTTCAAATATTTTTTTATGGGCTTCCCCTTCTTCTTTTACAACTTCATACTCTAAAGATTTTTTACCAGTTTGAACTAATTCTTGCAATCTAGTTTTATAATCTACATTAAAATCAATTTGTTTATCAATATAAGGAACAATTATATCTTCAATATACTTTTTAGCAGTATCAAATCCTTGATCTAAATATATCGCCCCAATTATTGCTTCAAAAACATCCGCTATTATAGTATCATTTAAATTGTTAATTTGACCATGCCCCAATTTTATTTCTTTATCTATTCCAATTTTTTTAGAATAAGTAGCTAATGCCTTTTCACAAACATAACTAGCTCTTAATTTAGTCATTTGTCCTTCTTTATAATTAGTGTTTAAAAATAAATATTCACTAACAACAACTTCTAAAACAGCATCCCCCAAAAACTCAAGACGTTCATAATTTTCACAATGTCCATGCTCATTAGCATAACTGCTATGGGTTAATGCCACAGTTAAAAGCTTATTATTATTAATATTTATATTAAACTTTTTTAAAAAATTCATAATATCAAATCCATTCTTTTTTAATTATATCAAAAATTTAGAATTTTGAAAACATTTACAAAGCATAAAAAATATAGTAAAATTTCTCTAGGTGATAAGTTTTGAAAAAAATATTAATATATATGATTAGAGCTTATCAAGTTACTCCTTTTCATGGGCATACTTTATGTCGCTTTACACCTACATGTAGTCAATATATGATAGATGCAATAAATGAATATGGAGCAATTACTGGATTAAAAATGGGAATAAAAAGGGTTTTAAAATGTCATCCAAAAGGCTCATTTGGTTATGATCCAGTAATAAAGAAAGGAAAATAATAAATAATGAGTTTATTAAAAAAAATATTTTTATTAGGTTTAGCAATTTTTTTAACAACAGGATGTAGTTTAACCAAAGATAGCTTAGAAGACGCTCAAATTTATACTACAGTTTATCCTATTGAATATTTAGCAAATTTTTTATACAGCGATTATTCAAACGTAGAAAGTATTTACCCAAACGGAGCAGATATATCAAATTACAAATTAACAGAAAAACAAATAAAAAAATATGCAAAAGGAGATTTATTCATATATAACGGATTAAGCAATGAAAAAACAATTACTAAAGATTTAATAAATAAAAACGACAACTTACTTATCATCGATGTTTCAAATGGATTAAATTATACTTATGACATTGAAGAATTATGGATGAGCCCAAATAATTATTTAATGCTTGCCAAAAATATAAAAGATTATTTAATTGAATACTTATCAAGTAAAAGCATTATTAATTACGTTGAACAAAAGTATGACGAACTATCAGAAATATTATCCTTAAAAGATGCAGATTTAAGAGCTATTGGCAAAGAAGCAAAAGAGAAAGGAAAAAACACTTTAATTGTAAATGACGATGTATTTAAATTTTTAGAAAATTATGGTTTTGAAATAATATCTCTAGATGAAAAAACTTTAAATGAGAGCACACTAAACTTAGTAAAAACAAATTTTGAAAAAGAAGAATATGACACAATTTTTATATTAGATAATAATTATACAGAAGAAATAAACAATTTAATAGATGAATATGAAATAAAAACAATTTCTATTAATTCAATGACTGTATTTAATGAAAATGATGATGATTATTTGATGGAAATGCAACAATTCATTGATGAAATAAGAAATTTATGTCTAACTGATTGACAATAAAATACTTTTATATTAGAATATAAAAGTAGTCTTATGGAGTAGTACTCAAGAGGCTGAAGAGGCGCCCCTGCTAAGGGTGTAGATCGGGAAACTGGTGCGAGAGTTCAAATCTCTCCTACTCCGCCATATGAAAAACAAAAAGATTGGAATAATTTTTTCCAATCTTTTTTTATCTAAATTTTCATAAATAATTACTTTTGTCCATTTTTTGGCTTTTTCTAAAGATTCAATAGAAATAATTGTATATAAATATAATGGTATATTATATTTTTTTAACTTATTAACAACACGTTCGTTTATATCATTAACATTATAAACAATAAAATCAGGTTTAGAACAAAAGTCAAACAAGTTTGACTGACCTTGCATCACTACAAGGCATTTCTACTTCACTGAGTCCTTTAGACTCTCCATAGACCAATTTCGGATGGTCGCCACCCTACTATTTTTGTTCACTTATTTTAATACTAAACTTTGCATATACATCTTTAAACCCTCAAACATTATATTTACACTGGCATTGATATCACGATCATGTAACGAACTACACTTTGGACATTCCCATCTTCTTATATTTAAATCCTTTACTTCCTTATTTTGATATCCACATACTGAACAAGTTTGACTACTTGGATAATATCTATTTATTGTAAGCAATTTCTTATTTTGCCATTTGCATTTATACTCCAAGACTCGTTTTATTTCTGCTAATGGAATGTTTGTTAAGGATTTTGCTACTCGGTGTGTTTGGTACATGTTCTTTATATCTAAATCTTCCATAACGATAATATCATTTTCTTTGACTAGTCTATTCGTCACATAATGAATTAAATGCTTACGAATGTTTTTAAGTTTCATATATGCTCTTTGTAGTTTTAATTTTATCTTATATCTATTTTTACTTCCAGACTTACATCTAGCAAGGCCCTTTTGTAATCCTTTGATTCTTTTCTTTACTTCTAATGAAGATAGGCTATTTTCTATTTTATCATTATAACTTGTGATAATTATATCTTTTATTCCTAAATCAAGCCCTACTATATTTCTTGGTATAAATTCAGGCAATATTAGCGACTCTTCCACTAATAAACTTACATAATATTTATTTGCTTGTCTTCTTATAACTGCACTTTTGATATTACCTATAAAATTTGTTTTATGACGATATCCTTTAAACTTTACTTCTTTTAATTTTGGTAATATTATTACTTTATTTTGAAAATCTACTTTTATACTTTCATAATTTTTATCTTTATATGTATTTTTTATATTATTAGTCTTATAACTATTTCCTGTATCCTTATTTTTAAGTTTTGGAAATCCATTTTGTTTACTATAAAATCTTTTATAGGCATCGTCTAAACTAAATAGTGCTGTCCTTAAAGAACAACTATCTACTTCACTTAGCCATGGATATTCTTTACATAAACTAGGTAATTCTTTTATTTGGTCATAACAAGATTTAGATTTAACTGCTCTTTTATAATCATTTATTCTATCACTCAAAAAATGATTATACACAAATCTAGTACATCCAATAGTTTTATTAATTAATTCTTTTTGTTTATCTGTTGGATATAATCTTAAAACATATCCTTTAAATATTGTCTGCATAATTTCCCCCTAAATGATAAATTTATTATGCCAAACAAATGTATGCATGTCAAGCAAATTTTTCGAAAAAGTATGACTTTCCTATTATATAAAAAAAAAAGAATGCATTCACATTCTTCCAAAACTTACATATTGTGGAATACTTCTATCATCTTCCATACTACTTAATATTTCATTTAATATATTATATATAAAAAGATATTTTTCATTATCTAAATTATTTTCTAATTTTTTTGAATATTCCATTATCTTTTCTTTTATAATTTGTCTTGATTCTTCATCTTCAATTAAAATTATGGTTGCTCTAATTAATAATTCTAATAAATAAACTGCATAAATGGAATTTTCATTTAATGTATCGTATTTTAAAAATAATTTAAATTTTTCAAAATGTTCTTCTAATGTATTAAGTAATATTATTCTTTTTATTTTGCTTTCCATTTCAATAGATATTTGACAAACTATTCTAGCATTATGATGCAACATAATTGGCTTTAAAACATTATTACACCCATTAGCCAAAAAATCTTCCAAAGACTTACAACTTATAAATAAATTATCATATTTACTTTTTATTAATTTATTTTTTTCATCACCTATTGCAATAAATGTAGTATTTTCTATCAATGTTAAATAAAGATTACTACTATCGACACCCAAAAAACTTGTTAAGTAATTTGTATATTTAGATATTTGTTTGAGAAATTCGCTTTCCTCAGCCATTTCTTCAGAACCTAATGCATTATTTTCCAATTTGTTCAAAATAAATTTATTTAATAAATGTTCTAATACTAAATCACAATCTGATGAATCAATTATATTACACAAAAACCCTATTGGATTGCTATTATAAATCGAATCTTTAAATATACTCATAGATCTTAAATAATTTATAGCATCAACGCATTTATTTGGATTGGAAACTAATCTTTCAAATATACTTTCTTCTAATGCTAACTCACGTTTAGCACTTTCTAAAATATTTTTAAATTCTTTATTATCTTTATTACCATCAATTTCTAACTTACACAATTTATTTATACTACTTAATAAACTAAAGCTAATGTTAACTAACATTTCAATATCTTCGCAATCACTTTTGTTAATTCCATTAAAAATCCCCCATAACTGAGGGATATTATAATACAATATTAAAATAATTACAAGCATTTAATCTCTTGGCTTCATAGTTGGAAATAAAATAACTTCACGAATGTTTTCAGATCCAGTTAAAAGCATAACAAGTCTATCAATTCCCATTCCCATTCCACCAGCTGGAGGCATACCATATTCTAATGCTTCAACGTAATCTAAATCCATTTCATTTGCTTCTTCATTACCCAAGTTTTTTTCTTTTAATTGATTTTCAAATCTTTCATATTGATCTATTGGATCATTTAATTCAGTAAAAGCATTTGCATATTCAGATCCAGCTATAAATAGTTCAAATCTTTGAGTAAATCTTGGATCGTTAGGATCTTTTTTAGCTAAAGGACTAATTTCAATTGGATGTCCAAACACAAAAGTAGGTTCTATTATTGTATCTTCAACATATTTTTCAAAAAAAGCATTAACTATATGTCCATAACTAAAATGTTCTTCAATTTCAATACCGTGTTCAATAGCTAGTTTTTTAGCATCATCAAAACTCATGTTTTGAAAAAAATCAATTCCAGTTTTTTCTTTTATTAAATCTACAATATGAGCCCTTTTAAAGCCTGGTGCTAAATTAATATGATGCCCTAAAAAATCAACTTCATATGTTCCGTTTAACTCCATAGCACAATTACTAACTATTCCTTCTGTTAAATCCATCATTCCTTCTAAATCAGTAAATGCCTTATACAATTCTATTGTAGTAAATTCAGGATTATGCTTTCTATCCATACCTTCATTTCTAAAAATTCTACCGATTTCATATACTGCATCCATTCCACCAACTAAAAGTCTTTTTAAAGGGAGCTCTGTTGCAATTCTTAAATACATATCTATATTTTGAGCATTATGATGAGTAATAAATGGTCTTGCAGCAGCACCACCTAAAATTGTTCCTAATATTGGAGTTTCAACTTCAACATATCCTAAATTATCTAAATAATGTTGTATAGAACGTATAATTCTAGGTCTTGCAAAAGCAACTTTTCTAGCTTCATCATTCATTATTAAATCAACATATCTTCTTCTAAATCTTTCTTCAACATCAACAAGACCATGAAATTTTTCAGGTAATGGTTTTAAAGACTTAACTAAATGCGTATATTTTTTACATTTTACAGTTATTTCTCCAGTTTGTGTAATCATTAATATACCATTTATGCCTACAATATCTCCAATATCTGCATTCTTAAATAAAGAATATTCTTCTTCTCCAACATCATTTATAGAAATATAAATTTGAATATTTCCAAGTTTATCTTTTATAGAAAAGAAACTAGCTTTCCCCATTTTTCTAATAAACATAATTCTTCCTGCAACACTAACAGAAACATTTAAATTTTCTAATTCTTCATGAGTCATATTAGAATACTTGTTTTTTAATTCAGCTGAATAATTATTTACATCAAATTTATGTCCAAATGGATCTACGCCAAATTCTTTTAATTTATTTAGTTTTTCTCTTCTTACTAATTCTTGTTCTGTAAACTCACGCACTTCAATCACCTGCACATATTTTACCATAAAAAAACAATCTTAGAAACCTAAGATTGTTAAAAAAACTAAATTTTATACATTTTTTTGTTCTTTTTAGATACGAAGTAAATTACTGCAGCAGCACCAACTCCACATGTAAGTATAGCAACAGGAAGTGCAGCACCAGTAGAAGGTTCATCTGGTTCTTCAACGGTCATTTCGTATTCAACACCTTCTAGTTTAAATTTACCACTACAATTTACAGCACTATCTTCTAATTCTAAAACCAATGTTCCTAATTCAACCTTAGAAGTAGTAATCTCTTTAAGATTAGTAAATTTCATTGAGATTACATTTCCTTCTCTAGAAGATTCAACATCGAAATCATCATTTGCTGGAGTTAAACTTTTTAATGTTACCTTATCAGCATCACCAGTTAATGTAAGTGTAATGTCAGTTACCTTCAATTCAGCCAAACTAGTATTTTCTGTAACATAAATTTTACAAGTTTGTTCACATTTACCAGTATCTTCATTTCGACAACTTTTTTCACAATCCCAATCTAATTTTAATGCACTAGCACTCATTGGTAAAATTGCAAATACTCCAATAGCTAAAAAACTCAATAATTTTTTCACACACATCTCTCCTATCTATATTATGCCTAAATTATAACATAAAAATACAAAAAACAACATATTTTTATAAAAATTATACTAAAATGTGTAAATATGTGTTATCATATTAAAGAAAATAAAGGTGGTTTCCATGAAAAAAATTGTAATAAAAATCAAAGAAAATAGCCTAATTATAAAAGAAAGAATAAAATTAACAAATGAATATAAAAATATAATTAATACAAATGTTATAAGTTGCAATGAATTAGTATTTTCAGACGAATACATAATTAACAATAAAAAAATAGTAACAACATTTTTAAATGAAATAATAAATAATTATAATGTTAATACATTAATAATAGACAATAACTATTTTGCTAAAATATTTTTAGAAATAATAAAAAACAATAAAAATATAGTTAATTTATTATTAAATGAAGAAAATACCATTACATTTTCAATATGTGAAAAAATAATGCATACTTATATTAAAAATGTAAGTTGTTATGCTATACAACCATTTATGATTGAATATTTAGATAAATACGATATTATGGTGGAATCCAGAAATGAAATACTTTTTTTATCAAATTTTATGCTAGATAACAATTTAAATCAATTTTCAAGTTTATTTTATAAAGCCTCATTAAAAATAAATTTCCCTATGACAGATCAGGATGAACAAGATTTTATGGCATTTTGCAACATAAACAAGTATTTAAAAGTTATAAATGTAACAACAGTTAACAAAAATGATCTAGAATTTATTATTAAAACATTAAAATCAAATAACAAAAAAAACATAAAAATACTTATACATGAAAACATAACAAATGAGGAAATAATAAATTATTTAAAAACATACAATAAAAGATATAGTAAAAAAAATAAAATTTACTTTAAGCTAAAATACAGCAATGAATATTTAAACAATAATCTTTTTAAACAAACAAATTACTCAATATTAAAAACTTGTGGTTATCTTATAATATTAATAGTTTTATTTACTTTTGGATATGTATTTTATGATAATTATAATTCTATGCAAAAAGTATCAAATATACAAGAAGATATTAAAAAAGTAATTGAAATCAACGACTCAGAAGATATAATGAATGAACTTAACTCTAATAAAACAGAAAATGATAAAATTGTTGTTAATGAAGACATAGCAAGTTTAATCAATATAAATCCTGAGGCTGTTGGATGGTTAAAAGTAAATAATACTAATATAGATTACCCAGTTGTTCAAACAATAGACAATCAATATTATTTAAATCATAATTTTTATTTAGAAGAAGACAAAAATGGCTGGGTATTTATGGATTATAGGAATGACTCTAAATATTTGAGTGATAATATAATAATATATGCACATAATCGTTATAATAGTGGTGTTATGTTTGGAACGCTACAAAATACATTTAGATATAATTGGTATACCAACCCAGACAATCAAATCATAACATTAAAAACTTTATATGAAACATTAGAATATCAAGTTTTTTCAATTTATAAAATAGCAGTAACAACTGATTATTTAAAAACCATATTTAAAGACGATAATGACCGTTTGGAATTTTATTCAATGTTAAAGGAAAGAAGTATATATAACTTTAATGTAGAAATAACTGGAAAAGATAAAATCATAACGTTATCAACATGTGCGGATGAAAATAATAGATATGTTTTACATGCAGTTTTAAAAGAAGAAACTAACAAAAATTAGTTTCTCCTTTTTTAATTTTTAACAAAATTTAGAAAATAATTATATAACTTGTGAACTCTTCCAATGAAAATTACCATCTTCATATATAAATGTATGTTCATAAGTAATTAAAGAGTTTTTATATGAATCAATATTTATTGAACTATTATATTTTATTTTATTATTTAATTTACTTAATTTATCGTCATTATAACAATTTAAACTATTAATATCACATTTTAAATAATAATCATATATTTTAACAGTTTGATTATTATCAGTTACAGCATATCTTAACATTTCTTTAAATACAACCTCATTATTATCTTTACTTTCATTATTAGTATAAACATAGTAATACATTTTATTAGCATCTAACTTGAAAAAGGTATTTATATTATAAGTAAAATCAATTAAATTAAGTTTTTCATTTTTACCAAAAATAATTTTAAATACTTTTTCAAATTCTGTGATTTTTATTTTATATAACGGAGTAATACCATTTTGATTATTAATAATATTATTATTTAACAATTCATCAATAGTAGTAATTTCCAATTCAAATTCATCATAAGTTTTTATATATTCATAAACCATAATTAATATTGAATCGTAACTTAAACTATTATAAGAAGCATAATTACCATTATACATAGAAGTTACCTTAGAAGCATTTACATCAATTAAATAACTATATAATTTTAAAACTAATTCCTCATTAATTTCACTTGAAGAATCATTATTTTTATTAGATTCAAAACCAAAAAATTTCACAAAACCTAGACAAATAACCACAACCAAAATAAATACTAACAAATACATTACAACTTTTCGCTTATTCATTTTATCATCCTCAAAAAAATTTTACCATTTAATATTAATAAAAACAACACTAAATAAAAAAAGATGCAATTAAACATCTTTACTGTGCAGAGGAATTACTACAACTATATCCAAGGTCTTTATAATAAGTATTAAAAGAAGAATAAGCAATAGGAAAAGTTCCCCCAAAGTCATTATTTAATGTATCTAAACTTAAATCAGTTGAAATTTTTAAAGTTAAATTTTTATCATCATAAAAAGCTAACCCACTTATATTATCAAAACTTATTAAATAATTTTTATCTTTAACAACTTCATTATATTCATCTTTATCATTAAAAACATAAGTATATATTCTTCTTGAAAAACCAATATATGAAAGCCCAGCATCTACATAACCTAAAGGCAGCAAATCAGTAACAGTTTTTGTAGCATTATAATTATTTAATTCAGTTGCTTTAGATGAACAACTTGTATAATAACGAATTTCATTATTTGAAACATATAATTCACCTTGAACATTTACATTATTATTATATTTATCAGATACAATTAAATCGATTTTATAAGGACCACCAGCACTTGTTAAATACCCTTCAACAATATCAGAGTCTTTAAAAGAAACATTACAATCAGAAATATCTTCACAAGATTCAATAAAATCATTAGCATCTATATTAGAATTTATTTCTTTGTATACAGGTTTTAATAATACCGAAGGAGCATCTATATCATTAACCGTAATTTTACCAGTAAAAGTTTTATTATCACAAACTATTTTATATTCATAATCCCCAATTTCATTTGAATTTACATTAGGTAATACCAACTTACAACTATCTTTTTTTCCACCACTTATAGTGGCATAATCATTTATATTATCAGATAAAGTATCACCTAAATTTAATTTAACATCTTTTAAAGTTACTTTTACTGAGCTAATTTTAAGAAAATAATACACGCCAAAAGCCACTAAACATATTAACAAAATAATAATAATTACAAAAAGTGGTTTACTAATCTTTTTCTTTTTATTATTTGAATTATTTGATGGAGGAACCATTCCAATATTTTCTACTTTATTTGGTTCTACAAATCCATTACTATTTACATTTAATGTTCCTAGCGTTTGAGCACCAACACCAACGGTATCATTAGTTAAACTACTTGCCTGATACTCATTTTCAGTTCCAGGAATAACTTGTAAAACTGGCTCATTAGAAACAACATTATTTTGTAAGTTTTGATTTAAATCACTATTTAATGACTCAACAGCACCATTTTGAACACTATTTAAATTATTATTTTGAATAGTTTGATTTAAACCACTATCTAATGATTCAACAGAACTACTTTGATTTATATCTAAAACAGTATTTTGATTTAAATTATTCAATTCATTATTAATAGCTGTATTTTGACTTAAACCATTGGTATTTAAGTTATTTTGCAAATTACTATTAATACCATTATCCAATGTAGGAATTTGATTTCCTTCATTTAATGTTGGATTATTTTGTATTCCATTATTTAAATTATTGTTAATATTATTTGAATTTTGTCCATCCATACTATCAGCCCCTTATTATTAACATAACTAAATTATAAACTTATCCAACATTTTTTTCAACTAATTTTTTAAATTCATCTCCCCTATCTTCAAATTTAACATATTGATCTTGTGATCCAGATCCAGGAGATAATAACACTACATCACCACTTAAAGCATTAGAAAAGATTTTATCCATTGCATCTTTTAAATAATAACATTTTTCACAAGGAATATTTATATTTTTAGCATATTCATATATTCTATCTGTTACAGTTCCAATTGCATATATTTTTTTTACATTTTTCATATATTCATTTAACTCATTAAAATCCTGATTCCGTTCTTGCCCCCCTAAAATTAAATGAATAGGATTAGAAAAAGTTTTTAAAGCTGTAATTGTTGCAGTTGGATTAGTTGATTTTGAATCATTATAATACACAATACCATTTTTTTCCAAAACATATTCTAATCGATGTGTAACACCACTAAAATTTTTCAAAAAATTTTGTATTTTTTCTTTATTAATATCGAAATTTTCTAAAACTAATAAAGCCATTAAAATATTTTCATAATTATGATTTCCTTTTAACCTAATATCATTTACATTTAGGTATTTTTCATTATGCAAATAAATAAAGCCATCTTTATAATAATTTTCATCATTATTAAAATATATTTTTTTAGATAAAATATCATCAGTAATTTTTAAACTATCTAAATTACTTTTATTTATGATAGCTAAGTCATTACTAGAATGATGATTAAAAATTCTTTTTTTAGTCCACATATAATGTTCATAATTACCATGATAATCTAAATGAGTTGGACAAATATTAGTTAAAACACTAATATTTGTTTTAAAATCATGAATATCACATAATTGATGATCACTTATTTCAAGTAATAAAATATCGTTTTCTTTTATATCATTTATTATTGAAGATAAAGGATATCCAATATTACCACCTAAAACAACTTTTTTTCCATGCAATTTTAATAATTCATAAATTAAAGTAGTTGTAGTAGTTTTACCATTTGAACCAGTAACACCAATAATAGTTACATTTTTAGGTAAAAAATGATAAGCAATTTCTATTTCATTTTCCATTCTTAAATTCAATTCATTAACTTTTTTTACTATATCACTTGTAACCATAATTGCAGGATTTTTAACAATCAAATCATAACTTTTATTAATTAATTCACATTGATTTTTAGTAATAACAATTTTTATGCCAAGATTTTCTAACTCACTTTTTACATTTTCTTCCAAATCATTTAAATCACTTAAAGTAATATCATTATTTCTATTAGCAAGTAACTTTGCTACTGATACCCCACTTTTAGCAGCTCCTAAAATTAAAATTTTCATATTTTCATACATAAATATCACCAAAGTTATTATATTATTTAAAAAATAAAAAAGCAACCAAATTGCTTTTAAGATCTTTTTCTATTTAAACTTACTATATAATCATCCTTATGCAATACACCGGGTATTAAATAAATATCAAAACCATTTTCCAAAAATTCATCTCTTTCTTCATCATTCAAAATCCAAGTATATAAAGCAAGTATTTGAGAACTTTTAACATTTTTATTTAAGAATTCTAAATATTGATTTGCATTCATAGATAAGTAATGATAAATATTAGAAATTAAAGCAACATCATAAGATTCCTTAGTAAACGATTTAATATTTAGTAAATCACAATTATAAAAGCTCGGTATTGGTTGATTTCGTAATAAACTTTGTAAAACATAATAAGTTTTAGAATCAAAATAAGGAATATTATTTATTTTAGCATTATCAAAGATAACATTTCTTAGTTTAATTGATGAAAAATCTCTTTTTAAACTAATAAGTTTATCAAAAAAATATTTAACTTCATCAGGCAAAAAATTTCTTAATTTGCCATATATAGCTAAATTATTTAAATTATCAATAATAAACATTTGTATAAATTCTTCATAAGATAATGTCCTAATTGCTGTAAATTTTAAAAGGAAATGCAACCAAGCTATATAATTTATATCAAATACATCTACATTTTTTGCTCCATCTAATATTGCTTGAAAATATTGATCTCCACTTCCTAAAACAGTTAAAACATTTGCATCATTAAAATCAAAATAATTTGAAAAAACTCTTACATTTTCGTTAGTAAATCCATATACTTTTTCCATAAAACCCCTCTTTTTTTAAAAAATATTTTATCACAAATTAAATTTAAGTCAACAAAAAAGATTGCAAAACTGCAATCTTAATTAGTTGTATTCAAATTATCTAATGATATATCAGAATCATCCATTAATCTTTCTTCTAAAACTTCACTAGCATCGTCATTTAAAATTCCTTTTTCTAATTCTATGCTTATATCACTATATTGTTTATAACCAGTTCCTGCTGGGATAAGTTTTCCAATAATTACATTTTCTTTTAATCCTTGTAAATTATCAACTTTTCCATGAATAGCAGCATCAGTTAAAACTCTAGTAGTTTCTTGGAAAGATGCAGCAGATAAGAAAGAATCTGTTTCAAGAGAAGATTTAGTAATACCTAACATAATAGGATTTCCTTTAGCAGGAACTTTGCCAACCATAATAACTGGTTTATTTCCATCAGTAAATTCTCTTAATGATACTGTTAAGCCTTCAACAAAATCAGTATCTCCAGCATCAGTAATTCTAACTTTATTAATCATTCTCTTAACAATAATTTCAATATGTTTATCTGAAATATCAACACCTTGTAATTTATATACTTTTTGAACTTCTTTTAATATATATTCTTGAGCAGTAAGTGGATCAGTAACTGCAAGCAATTCTTTTGGTGAAATAACACCTTCAGTTAATTTATCACCAGCTTCAACAACATCTCCAACATTAACACGAACCTTCATATTATAATTAGTAACATGTTCTCTAACACCTGCTTCATTTTCAATAGTAATTAGATGTTTACCATTTTGTTCTTCAATACCAATAATCTTACCACCAATTTCAGCAATAGTAGCTTTTCCTTTTGGAATACGTGCTTCAAATAATTCTTCAACTCTTGGTAAACCTTGAGTAATATCGGCATCACCACCATGAGCAACCCCACCAGAGTGGAATGTACGCATGGTAAGTTGTGTTCCTGGTTCACCAATTGATTGAGCAGCCATAATACCAACAGCTTCACCTTTTTCAACTAAATTACCTGTAGCAAGGTTTCGTCCATAACATTTTTGACAAACACCATTATTAGATTTACAAGTTAAAATACTTCTAATTTCAACTTTTTTAATACCAGCCTTAGTAATTTTAGCAACAGCATTTTCAGTAATCATTTCTCCAGCTTCAACAATTACTTCTTTAGTTTCTGGATTAACAATTTTTTTAGAAGCAAATCTTCCTAAAATTCTTTCAGCCAAAGGTTCAATTATAGTTCCATCTTTATCATTTATTAAATCATAAACAACTAATCCTTGAACAGATCCACAATCATAATCTTTTACAATAATATCTTGAGCAACATCAACTAAACGTCTAGTCAAATATCCTGAATCGGCAGTTCTTAATGCTGTATCTGCAGAACCTTTTCTTGAACCGTGAGTAGATAAGAAGAACTCTGATACCGATAAACCTTCAATAAATGATGAAGTAATAGGTATTTCAACAGTAGAGCCATCAGGTTTAGCCATTAAACCACGCATCCCAGCAAGTTGTGTAAAGTTTGAAATTGAACCACGAGCTCCACTATTCATCATCATAAATATTGGATTATCATAATTATTTTTACTTAATTCAGCAAGTTCATCTTTAATTTCATCTGTTGCTTTATTCCATGAAGCAATGACGTTTTCATATCTTTCTTCTTCAGTAATTAAACCTCTTTGATATTGCTTATTAATTTTATCTACTTTAGCTTTAGCTTTTTCAATAATTTCATGTTTATCATCACTTCTTACAACATCAGATATTGCAACAGTAACACCTGCAACTGTAGAATATTTAAAACCTAAATCTTTTAATTTATCCAACATACATGATGTTTCAGTAGTCTTATATCTTTTAAATACTTGAGCAATTAATTGTCCAAGTGTTTTCTTAACAAATGGTTGAACTAATTCCATTTTACTAATTTCTTCAGGAATATTAGATCCCATTGATAAAAAGTATTTATCTGGTGTAACACCTTCAATATTTGCTTTAGTTCCTTCATTAACATATGGAAAAGTATCAGGTAATATTTCATTAAACTTGATTTTTCCCACAGTAGTTACTAAATATTTATCCTTTTGTTCATCAGTAAATAATTTATATTTAAAAGCTTTAACAGGTATAGCTATACGAGTATGTAAAGTAATTTCTCTTCTTTCATAAGCCATTAAAGCTTCATCAGGGCTTTTATAAACATGTCCTTCATTTGGAAGACCAGCATATTCAATAGTCAAATAACAATTACCTAAAACCATATCTTGACTAGGTGTAACTATAGGTTTTCCATCCTTAGGATTCAAAATATTATTTGCACCTAACATTAAAATTCTTGCTTCAGCTTTTGCTTCTTCAGATAAAGGAACGTGAACAGCCATTTGGTCCCCATCAAAGTCAGCATTAAATGCAGTACAAACTAATGGGTGCAAACGAATAGCTTTTCCACCAACTAAAACAGGTTCAAATGCTTGAATACCAAGTCTATGTAAAGTTGGAGCACGATTAAGTAATACTGGATATTCAGTAATTACATCTTCAACAATATCCCATACTGATTCATCTCTAGAATCAATTAACTTTTTCGCACCCTTAATGTTATGAGCTAAACCCCTTTCAACAATGCCATTTATTACATGTGGTTTAAATAATTCTATAGCCATTTCCTTTGGTAAACCACATTGATACATTTTTAAATTAGGTCCAACAACTATAACAGAACGTCCAGAATAATCTACTCTTTTACCTAATAAATTTTGACGGAATCTACCTTGTTTTCCTTTAAGCATACTAGATAAACTCTTAAGAGGTCTATTACTTGCAGCAGTAATACTTCTTCCACGACGTCCATTATCAAATAATGAGTCAACTGCTTCTTGAAGCATACGTTTTTCATTTTGAACAATTATTGTTGGAGCTCCAAGTTCTAGTAATTTTTTTAAACGATTATTTCTATTAATTATTCTACGATATAAATCATTTAAATCACTAGTTGCAAAACGTCCACCATCAAGTTGAATCATTGGACGAAGTTCTGGAGGTATTACAGGTAAAACATCTAATACCATCCATTCAGGTTTATTACCAGATTCTTGAAAAGCAACTAAACAATCTAAACGTTTAACTAAACGTATTCTTTTTTGACCAGTTGTATTTTCAAGTTCAGCACGTAAATCTTCTATTTCCTTATCTAAATCAACGCGTTTAAGTAATTCTTTAATTGCTTCAGCACCCATTCCAACTGTAAAAGAATTACCATATTTTTCATAATAAGCTCTATATTCTTTATCAGATAATGTTTGCTTTTTTTCTAAAGGCGCAGTTCCTGGATCTATTACAACATAACTTACAAAATATAATACTTCTTCTAAGTCACGCGGAGACATATCTAGAACAAGCCCCATTTTTGAAGGAACACCTTTAAAGAACCAAATGTGAGAACAAGGAGCAGCAAGTTCAATATGTCCCATTCTTTCACGACGAACCTTTGAACGTGTAACTTCTACTCCACATCTATCACATATTATGTTTTTATATCTTAATCTTTTATATTTACCACAACTACATTCAAAATCTTTAGTAGGTCCAAATATTTTTTCACAAAACAATCCATCTCTTTCTGGTTTTAGGGTTCTATAATTGATAGTTTCTGGTTTTTTAACTTCACCATAAGACCAAGAACGAATCTTTTCTGGAGATGCAATACTAACCTTTATACCTTTAAATTTACTAACATCTATCATTTTACCCACCTACTCTCCTTCATCCTCTTCATCTACTTCATCTATACCAGGAAATTCTAAATTATCAAAATCATCTTCATCTTCTTCTATTTCTTCTTCATAACTTGAATTAGGTTCTAAATTCTCTTCTACTTCAAAATTTGAATCTTTTGAATTAACATCTATTTCTTCGATTCTAAATGCATCATTATCATCTTCATCTTCTTCAATATCTTTAAATTCTACAACTTTATCATCTTGATCAATTACTTGAACATCAAGTCCTAGTGCTTGAAATTCTTTAACTAAAACTCTAAAGCTTTCTGGAACACCAGCCTGATCTATTACTTTTCCTTTTACTAAGGATTCATAAACTTTAACACGTCCAACAATATCATCAGCTTTTACAGTTAATATTTCTTGAAGAACATGACTAGCACCATATGCATATAATGCCCAAACTTCCATTTCTCCAAATCTTTGACCACCGAATTGAGCTTTACCACCTAAAGGTTGTTGAGTAACTAATGAATAAGGTCCAGTAGCACGAGCATGTAATTTATCATCAACCATGTGATGTAATTTAACCATATACATAACACCAACATTAATACGATGATCAAATGGTTCACCAGTTCTACCATCATATAAAACTACTTTTCCATCTTCATCCATTCCAGCTTCAGCCATTTCTTCTTTTATATCTTCCCATTTAGCACTATCAAAAACTGGAGTAGCATAATGAACACCTAATTTTTTACCAGCCATACCTAAGTGAACTTCTAGAATTTGTCCAATATTCATACGAGAAGGAACACCTAATGGGTTAAGCATGATATCAACTGGTCTTCCATCTGGTAAATAAGGCATATCTTCTTCTGGTAAAATAAGTGAAATAACACCTTTATTACCATGACGACCAGACATTTTGTCACCAACTTGAATTTTACGTTTTTGAATAATATATACTCTTATTACTTTAGATACACCAGCAGGTAGTTCATCAGAATTTTCTTTAGTATAAACTTTAACATCATGAACAATACCACCAGCACCATGTTCAACACGTAAAGATGTATCTCTAACTTCACGAGTTTTTTCACCAAATATTGCATGTAATAATTTTTCTTCACTAGTAAGTTCTTGAACACCTTTTGGAGTAACTTTACCAACTAAAATATCTCCTTCTTTTACTTCAGTTCCTATACGAACAATACCATCAGCATCAAGGTTCTTACGAGCATCTTCTCCAACATTTGGTATATCTCTTGTAATTTCTTCTGGCCCTAATTTAGTATCACGACAATCTATATCATAATGTGAAATATGTAAAGAAGTATAAACATCATCTTTAACTAATCTTTCATTTAATATGACAGCATCTTCATAGTTATATCCATTAAATGTCATGAATGCAACGGTCATGTTCTTACCTAATGCAAGTTCCCCTTTATCAGTAGAAGGACCATCAGCAATTACTTGACCTCTATGAACTTTATCACCTTTTTTAACAAGTGGATGATGATTTACACAACTAGATGCATTACTTCTTTCAAAATTAGCTAAATAATATGTATCTTTACCATTAGCAACATTAACAACAATTTTTAAACTATCTGCATATTCTACAACACCATCAGCTTTACAAACAATTGTAGAACCTGAATCTCTTGCAGCAATATATTCAACGCCAGTTCCAACAATTGGAGCTTCTGTTTCAAGTAAAGGAACAGCTTGACGTTGCATGTTAGCACCCATAAGTGTTCTATTAGCATCGTCAAATTCCAAGAAAGGAATACAACTAGTTGTAATAGCAACAACTTGACTTGGAGCAACATCTACATAATTTACATGTTTTTTATCAATATAAACAGTATCACCATTTATACGTGATATAACTTCGTCATCAACTATTTCATTATTTTCAGTTAATTTAATTGTTGCTTGAGAAATATAATAATCTTTTTCTTCATCAGCTGTCATATAAACTACTTCATCAGTTACAACACCGCCAACTACTTTTTTATATGGAGTCATAATAAAACCATATTCATTAACTTTAGCATAACCGGCAAGTGATGTAATAAGACCAATGTTTTGTCCTTCTGGTGATTCTATTGGACAAATACGACCATAGTGAGATGCGTTAACGTCACGAACATCCATTCCAGCACGATCTCTTGATAATCCTCCAGGTCCTAAACTTGATAAACGTCTTTTATCAGTAAGCTCTGCAATTGGATTAATTTGATCCATGAATTTTGATAATTGTGAAGAACCAAAAAATTCTTTTAAAGCTGCTGTAACAGGTCTTATATTAATTAAAGTTTTAGGAGTAACGTTTTCAATTTCTTGAGTAGTCATTCTTTCACGAATAACTCTTTCCATTCTAGCCATACCAGTTCTAAATTGATTTTGAATTAGTTCTCCCACTTGACGAACACGTCTATTTCCTAAATTATCTATTTCATCATCACTACCAATATTGCTATGTAATCCAATATAATAATTTAATGATGCATAAACATCAGGAATAGTTAAACGACGAACATCGACACTTTGATCAACACCAATTAAAGTAATAGTTTTCTTTTCATCTAAAGGATCAACCACTTTAACAGTTTGAACTTTATTATAATCATCTAATTCTTCATTGATTTGAATTTCCTTAACATTTAATCCATTAGCAAACAAAGGACGAATTTTTTCAAGAATTTCCTTTGTAACTACAGTATTACTTTCAACAATAACTTCTTTTCCATCAATTATAGGTTCAGCAAGCTTCAAACCTAACAATCTATCTAAAACATTTAACTTTTTATTAAATTTATAACGTCCCACTTTTGCTAAATCATAACGGAATCTATCAAAAAATCTAGTAATCAATTGATTTTTAGAAGAATCCAAAGTTGCAGGTTCTCCTGGTCTTAATTTTTCATAAATTTCAATTAATGCTTCATCTGTATTATTAGTGTTATCTTTTTCTAATGTATTTAAAATATATTGATTTTCTCCAAATACGCTAATAATATCTTCATCACTTGATAATCCTAATGCTCTAAGTAAAGTTGTAGCAGTAACTTTTCTAGTTCTATCAATTCTAACATATAAAACATCACGAGCATCAGTTTCATATTCTAACCAAGTCCCTTTATTAGGAATTAATTCACCACCAATTATATGACGTCCATTTTTATCAATTTCTTTTTTAAAATATACGCTTGGACTTCTAACAAGTTGTGAAACAATTACTCTTTCTGCCCCATTAATAATAAATGTTCCAGCATCAGTCATTAATGGCATATCCCCTAAGAAAATAGTTTGTTCTTTTACTTCTCCGGTTTCATGCACAAAAAGACGAGCTTCAACTTTTAAAGGTGCAGCATAATTAACCATTCTTTCTTTTGCTTCTTTAATTGAATATCTTGGTTCATCAAAATAATAATCACCAAATTCAAGTGAAATATTACCAGTAAAACTTTCTACTGGAAATAAATCTTCAAAAATTTCTTTAATACCATCATTTAAAAATTGTTGATAGCTTTTCTTTTGAATTTCGAGTAAATCATTCAACTCTAAAACGTTTTTCGTTTTCGAAAAACATCTTCTTTCACGATAGTCACCAAATTTTTTAACTTTATAAGCCACGATATCACCCCATACACAATTTTTCTAAGACTATTTTAATTTAAAAAACAAATATGCCGCTAATACAAAATTTTAATGCTTTATAAAAACTTTGTCAACAAATTTTTGCTCTAAAACAATAAAATCCTTTGCTTTTGCCTACCACATCAACATTATAATATTTTTCCAAATAATTTTTTGTCGATTTTGCACCCTGGTCTTTATGGATTATAAACCACAATTCACCGTTTTCCTCCAAATAGTTTCTAGCATCCAATAATATTGAATTGACAACCTTTTTCCCGGCTCTTATCGGAGGATTAGTAATTATATATTCATATTTATTTTTTACGTTTTCATAACAATCACTTAAATAAGTAATACAATTTACATTATTTAATTTTATATTTCTTTCACATAAATGCAGTGCTCTTTTATTAACATCAATCATTTCAACATAAGCTTTAGTAATTTTACTAATAATAATGCCTAAAAATCCATAGCCACAACCGACATCCAAAACTTTTTTTTCTTCTAAATCATTATGATTATCTAGAAATACATTAACTAAAAAACTAGAAGCATAATCAATTTTATTTTTTGAAAATACTCCATTATCACTCAAAAATTTAAAACTATAATTATTTATTGTATATGGGATTTCTCTTATTTCACTTTTTAAATCCGGATTATTTGTAAAATAGTGTTCCAAAGGCCTGTCCCCTTTTCTCGATATGAAAATATTATATTATATTTTTTAATAAAAAGTCAATCATATTTTAAATAATTTCACAATTAATTATCACACAAATCAACACCTAAATTATAATCTTTATTAGCAATAATTTTTTTATCATTATTACACACTAAAATGTTAAATTTTTTTAATATATATTTATTAGCTACAATTTCTCCCTCTTCATTTCTTAATATTTCTTCACTATTTGCATCTTTTAAAATATCATCTAAAGTTATTCTAGAATCAGTAATTAAATAATTTAATTCATAAATAGTGTCATTAGAATATTTTAAATAAATAGTATTAATACCATATAAATAATAATTTTGTAAATTAACATAACTTATTAAATCTTTATCATCTGAATTTATAACCTCATATTCAAAAGAATCATAAACATTTGAAGCGATTAATTTAGAATCTACTAATTCGAAAATAAAAACTCCATTATCTACCTTCATAGACTCTAATCTACCAATCACAGTTATATCATCATAAATACGATATTTACTTAAATTTTCATTAACTTTAACTCTTACTATATAATTACTATTAAAATTAACATAACCATTTAATTTATTTTCTCCCAAAGTATATGAATTCAATTCTAAATAATCATTTCCTGATATTTTACTTATTTTTCCTGTAATCTTAACAAATTTATTATTATATTTTTCATATACATTTTCAAAATCACTTAAAAATTCATTTATATCAATTTGATCTAAAGCTAAATTATCACAAACATAATTTTTTTTATAACCATAATCTAAAATTAATGAATTATTACAATCAAATATTCTATAAAACAAACTATTATATACCTTTACCTTATTATTACTTACTACCTCATAAACAAAGATAGGTATTTTATCAAATTTATAAAATAAAAATGTATCTATACCATAACTAGCAATTAATAAAAATAAACATACTAATATTGAAGTTATATAATTTTTATAATTTACATATATTCCTATGGAACATAAAATAATGCCTACAAGTAAAAATATAAGTTTTATTATATTATAAGAACTAATAATAAAAGCTACAATTAATAGCAAAAATCCAATAATTAATAAAACAAGACTTTTTTTATTCATAGACATCTTCCTTTCATAATTATTATACTTTATTTTGAACACAAAAAAAAGTTGATTTGCATCAACTTTTCTAAACTTTACTATTAGTTTAAAGCGTCTTTTAATTTGCTTCCTGCTTTAAATGAAGCAACAGTTTTAGCAGGTATTTTAATTGCTTCTTTAGTTAATGGATTAATTCCTTCTCTAGCAGCTCTTTTTTTAGCGCTAAAAGTTCCAAAACCAACTAATGAAACCTTACCTTCTTTTTTTAATCCAGCAGTAATTCCTGCAAGTGTAGCATCTAATGCACGTTGAGCATCAGCTTTAGAAAGTCCTGCTTCTTTTGCAATTAATTCTACTAATTCAACTTTAGACATGTTCTTACCTCCCATACATTCTAAATTTTTTTTGTAAAGCCCATCGTCCTTACATATTAAATCTATCAAAAATTTGCCCTTAAATCAAGCAAAAGTAACTTTTTTTATTAAATATTGCATATTAAAATGTATATGTATATCGTATTTTACTTAATTTGACATTTTATTTCATATAAAAAGCCATTGTTAAATAACAATAGCAATTAATGTATTAGAACCTTTATTTACAATTTTTGTAATGGTTTCTTTTAATTTATATCTAGTATTATCAGGCATCATACTTAATTTAGCCTGAATACCTTCTTGAACTATGTTTTCTAAACTTCGTCCAAAAATTTCACTTTTCCAGATACTTGATGCATCAGTTTCATAATCTTTCATCAAGCGATTTATTAACTCTTTAGATTGTAGTTCACTACCAATTATAGGTTCAAAAGTAGATTCAACATCAACTTTAAGCATATGAATACTTGAAGCTACAGCTTTTAGTTTAACACCATAACGATTTCCTTGTTTAACTAATTCTGGTGTTTCCAACTTTAATTCTTTAAGTGTTGGATAAACAATCCCATAGCCGGCACTTTTAGCCATTTTCACTGCTTGTTTTAACGAATCCATTTCTTCCTTAGTTTCTGTATAAGAAGCAAAGATTTTAAGTAATCCTGCTTTTGTGGTAATCATATTTCCCATGAATGATTTTAAAGTTTCTTGATAAAGTTCATTAGAGCTTTCTAAATTAATTGTAACTGTCCCTGTTGCAGCATCTAATTCACTTATATAAGCAGAAGATATATATAAAGAATCATTAAAATGCTCAAGTATAAAATCAATATCTTTTACTTTTTCTACACTTATTACACTTTCTCTAATTTTTTCTAAATAATGTGCTTTTATTTCATGATTATTAGATAATACATGAACCCATTCTGGAATAGATACTTTAATATCTAAAACCGGGAATTCATAAAGCGCAGTTTTTAATATCTCCATTATTTCTTTTTCATTCATTAACTCAGCACTAATAGGAACTACTGGAACTTCATAAGTTTCACTAAGATTTCTTGCTAAACTTACTGTTTCAGTATTAGTTGGATGAATACTGTTTAAAATTACGATGAAAGGTTTACCAATATTTTTAAGTTCACCTATAACCTTTTCTTCTGCTTCCAGATATGAATTTCTATTAATTTCACCAAATGAACCATCCGTCGTTACAACTATACCAATAGTTGCATGATCTTTAATAACTTTTTCAGTTCCTATTTCTGCTGCTTCAACAAAAGGAATAGCATCTTCAAACCATGGACTTTTTACCATCCTTGGATTTCCATCTTCATCAACAAAGCCATTGGCTTCGGGAATGACATAACCAACACAATCAACTAATTTGATACTTGTTTCAAATTCATTAATTTTAATAGTTGCACCATTACTAGGAACAAATTTAGGTTCAGTAGTCATGATAGTTTTACCCTGTGCTGATTGGGGAATCTCATCTAAACAACGTTTTTTTTCATATTCATCAGTTATATTAGGAACAACTAAATTTTCAATAAAACGTTTTATAAATGTCGATTTCCCGGTCCTAACTGCCCCAACTACCCCTAAATATATTTCTCCGTTACCACGCTTTGCTATTGAAGATATAATTTTTTCTTTTTCCATAACCCACACCTATCTTTCGTTATCTACTTAATGGTATGAATTACGTTTTAAGTTTATGACACTATTTAATCTAAGCTGACTTGATAAGGCACATATATACAAATTGGTATATATTCTACATTATCACCAAATATACACTGTCCTTTTTTAATTTGTCCCACCCCTTCCATATAATTACCTTAATTGATAAGTGTTTAGAAGTTTATATTATAAGAAAATTTTTTACAAAATATGGAAATTTATTTTTTTTAATAATAACCAAGCTCTACATAGACGCCTTGCATTCTATCATAATAATTTTGAACTCCCGTTGCAAAATTTAATACACTGCCAAAACCATTATGACTAATATTGTAACTATGTGACTGTTCTAATGTAACATTAGTAACTGCATGTTGATATGTTCCATAAACGGTTGCATCATCCCCAGTTGCTCTAATTTCAGCACTAATATCTGTTTCAAAATATGAAGCATCATTTACTAAATTCATTGATATTCCAAAGCCATTTGATTGTTTTCTAATGTTTGTTCCATTCGGAGAATAAGTTATATAATTATATTCTCCATCTGCCCAATATGTTTGAGTTCCATCTTGCGATCCTTCCACTATAGTTGCATCTTCAAAACGCATTGCAGTAACATCAAAAGATTTTGTTGCTGGAGTCACAAGCCACTGTGTATATACCATAACTGTATGCAAATTATTAGTAACATAATCGTCTATAATTTGAATTCTTTTATAATTAGATTCATAATATGTTGTTCCTATTGATGTTGAATAATTAGAAACACTATTTTCAGGATTTATTTCAACATATAAATCGGGGTCAACTTCTGTATAAGTCATAGTTCCATTAATGCTTTCTGTCCACTGATATAATTTTTCTTGAACATTTAACTCACCATTTGCAAGCCTTTCTAATTCTTCATCGCTCATTATAGATAATCTATATTCTGAAAATATTTCTCTTAATCGTGCATAATCTTCATCACTAATGGATGCTTTTACATTAGTAATCAAACACAAAGTTGCAATAACAAATGTTAATGAAAAATACTTCAAATATTTCAATCGATAATACCGCACCTCCTTTCGTATCCAAACAAAAGCATAACAAACTTTCCATAAACACAGCAATAGAAAATCGTGAGAATAATAATTCCACGATTATAGAACTTTTAAAATATTTTCATATTCATCCAAAATATAGTCAATTTCATTTAAATAATCATTACAATTTCCTTTAATACAATTTAATATCCTTTTCTTTATATAATATTTAAAATCAAGTATTTTGGTATCATACATAAATAAAGAATACTCAATTCTATCTTTTTCAATAAAATATTTATTTTTAATATATTTAAAATTTAATTCATAACTTATATTTAAATAATTTAATTCATCCGAATATGTTATAGTTCTTCCATTTTCAACTTTAACATATAAACCTTCTTGTTCATCATATTCATACCCTAAGCTTTCAAGTTTATTTTCAGTTGATTCGCTAGTTGCATATGATGAATCTACATCTTCTTCACTATTTTGATAATCATGAGTTAATATATTTTTATAAATTGGTTCATAAGCTAAACTATTATCATCAATTGCATTATTATTTAAAAATAGCTGATAATCATAATTATAAGTGGTATTTACCTTGTAAGTAGAATAAGTCAATTTATTGTTTTCAAAGTCTTTTTTTAAATTTATTTTACACTTATATTCTTTTTCATCATTATTTTTATCAATTATTATAATATTTAAATATAAGGTTTTCTTCATTGAATTTATAATATCTTTTTTTAATTCTTTAGGATAACTATTTAACTCTTGAATAAATATATCATCTAAATTTGAATTTTCATAAATAACATTTTTATCTCCATTAACTAAAACATAAAGTTCTAATTTTAAAGTTTTATCTTTTAAAGAAACATCATTAATATTTATGTTATTAATAAACAAAGTATTAATACCTTTATTTTCTATAAACATACCATTCTTAAAAGTTATATCTTCACTATCAAAAGTTAATGTATAAATTTTTACAGTATTATAATTATTTAAAAAATAAATTAATAACAATACAAATGCAATAACAAAAATGATTTTTAAGAAATTTTTTAAAACTATTCTAAAAAAACCTTTTACTATACTTAAAAAAGAATAAAAGTAATCAATAAAATTTTTATTTTCTAAAACAATAGAATTTGGAGATATATGAAATTTACGACATATATTTTTAATTACATAATAATCAGGGATAGTTCCTTCATTTTCCCATTTAGAAATAGTTCGATTTGATACACCTAATTTATCTGCTAATTTTTGTTGAGTTAACCCATTAGCTTTTCTTAAGTCTTTTAAAAATTTTGCAAAATTTTCTTTATTTAATTTTGTTTTATTTTCCTTATTTTCTTCAGTCATATTTTTCACCTTAATCATTCTATCATAATTAAATCTAATTTTCATTTAAAAATGGTATTTTTTGGAAATTTTTTTTGTTATTGACACCATTTGTGCTTTTTTTTATAATAAGTCATATATTTTAAAAGAAAAAGAAGGCGATTAAATTGAATTATATTAAAGCTTATTACATTTATAAAAAATATATTGAAGAATTAATGAGAACTCAAATGTTAAATTCATCTCCTGTAATACAAGATATTTTTAATAAAAAAGATTATGATGCAATATTAAAAGATGTTTTAGAAGTTATAAGAGAAAATCCTCATGCTAATTTAACAACATTAAGACTTATTTTATTTCAAAGAAGTGGCTTAAAAGAAATAATGGATAAGTTTGTAAATGAAACTAAAATTACTCCTGGGGTAGTTCTTGATTTTGGAACATTTAAAACAAGAGATACAGTTATATGTGGTAAATGTCAAGAATATACTATGCAAAATGGAATTTTAGTTCCAGATGAAAAAGAAATGGAACAAGATACAATTTTTGATTTAGCATCAACATCTAAATTATTTACTGCAGTATCAATATTAAAACTAGCAGAAGAACAAAGAATTGATGTATTTGATCCCATAACAAAATATGTTCCTGAATTTAAAAATTTACAAAATGTAAGTATTTATGATTTATTAAAATTTAGAGTTGCAGTAGTAACTGATAAAAGAGTTGATAGTGCTAAAACAAAAGAAGAAGCAGAACAAATTTTATTCGGTATTCATTTAGCAGAAAACCAATTTATTAAAAATGCCTACACAGACATGGGCGCAATGGTTTTAAGATATGTAATTGAAAGAGTTACTAAAATGTCATACAATGATTATGTCAGTCAAACAATATTTAAACCATTAAATATGAAAGATACATACTTAAATGTTCCAGAAGAAAAAATAGATAGAGTCGCTAATGAAAACTATTCTATTACAATAGATGCTAATGGCAATCCTAATATCAGATATGATAATCCACCAGGAACACAACATGATGCTAAAGCAAGAGCAATAGGTGCACTTGAAGGTGTAGCACCAGGACATGCAGGATACTTTTCTACAACAAAAGATATGATAAAGCTAGGAAATGCATTAATAAATGGAGATGTAATAAGTAAAGATTCAGTTTTATCAATGAGTGATACAGCATCAGGATTTAAAGAAGATGACACTTATTTTTATGGTTCATTAGTATATTTAAAACAACCTAATCCTAAACATTTAGGAGTTCGCCCTTCATTATCTGGAAAATCTTTTATGTCACCTGGATTTGCAGGAACAACGCTTTGTGTAGATCCAATTAATAAATTTTCATTATTTATTGGATCTAATAGATTACATAATAGAATATATCAAATTCACACTAATCAAAAAGATAAAATAAAAGTAGATGAACAAAACAAAAAAACATTCACATTACCTAATGGTGAAGAAAAAATAGTATGTGCTGATTATACAAGAGATAAAGAAATAATGGTAAGTTTAGCATTACAATTAACATTACAATATCAATTATTAGAAAAAATATTTGGATATGAAAAAGAAATGCATTTAGTAAGAGAACTATAGCATTTCTTTTTTATTTTCTACTTCTTGAAACAGGAAAACTAACAACTAATAAATCAGAGTTAGGGACTTCTGATAATGATAAACCTGTCTTTAAAATATCATTAATACTACTAACATTATTACTTTTTATATATGCTTTAATTGTTGTAACACCTAATTTAGATAATTCATTAATTAAAATTTCTCTAACTAGCTTTGAATATCCTTTTCCTCTAAATTTATCTAATAATCCATAAGATATAACACATTCATAATCACTTATAAAACAAATTGTTGTTACACCTATTAAATTAATATCTTTTATAACATAAGAATAAAAGGTATTACTATCATCATTTAAAGATAAATTAGTAATACTTTCCCATTCACTAAAAAACTCGTTTATTAATAAATCATTTTTTAAATATTTTGCTAGTTTTAAATGTTCTTTGCTTTTATTAGAAAATCTTTCTAACTCTATCCCATTTACATTTATTTTTTCAAACATTATTTATAACTAGCCTTTAATTCATCAATATATTTACAAAATTCTTCAAAACTTAAAGTTATAGTTTCTTCACTACCATATTTTCTATAACTAACAACGTTATTATCAACTTCTTTTTGACCAATAATTAAAGTAATAGGAATTTTATTAATAACACTTTCACGCATTTTATAACCCAATTTTTCTTCTCTATCATCTAAATTAACTCGATAATTTAAGTCTTTTAATTTATTAGTTATATCCTCAGCATATTTTAAATGAAATTCATTATTAACAGGAATAACATTTATTTGTGTAGGTGATAACCATAGTGGTAAAGCACCTTTTGTTTCTTCTAAGTAATATGCAATAAAACGATCAATGCTTCCAAAAACAGCTCTATGTAAAACTACTGGTGTTTTTTTACTACCATCCTTATCAATATAACTTAAATCAAATTTCATAGGTAAGCAAAAATCAAGTTGACAAGTAGATAAAGTATAAGCATTACCTACCGCTGGTTTAACTTGAACATCTAATTTAGGTCCATAAAAAGCAGCTTCCCCTATTTTTTCAGTATAAGGAATACCAATATCATCTAAAACTTTTCTTAATCTATTTTCGGCATTATCCCACATTTCATCATCTTGATAATACTTTTCAGTATTAGATTTATCTCTTAAAGAAAGTTCAAAACTATAATCTTTTATACCTAAATCTTTATAAACATCTAAAATTAAATTAACAACTGACTTAAATTCACTTTCTATTTGTTCAGGAGTAACAAAAAGATGAGCATCGTTTTGACAAAAAGATCTAACTCTTTCAATACCTTTTAAAGCTCCACTTGCTTCAAATCTACAATCTCTTGCAATTTCTCCAATTCTAATTGGTAAATCACGATAAGAATGAATTTCATTAGCATAAATCATCATATGATGAGGGCAATTCATTGGTCTTAAAACAAATTCTTCTCCTTCAACTTCCATTTTAGGAAACATATTTTCTTTATAATGATCCCAATGTCCACTTTTTTTATAAAGTTCAACATTACCAAGTGGTGGAGTTAAAACATGATGATAATTTAATTTTTTTTCTTTATCTTTAATATAATTTTCAAGCAATTCCCAAATAATATATCCATTAGGCAAATACATAGGAAGTCCTTTTCCAACTAAATCATTCATCATAAATAATTTTAAATCTTTTCCTATCTTACGATGATCTCTTAATTTTGCTTCTTCTAATTCTTTTAAATGATTTTCTAAATCTTCTGGATTTTCAAAACAAATACCATATATTCTTTGTAACATATGATTTTTAGAATCATTTTTCCAATAAGCTCCACTTACTTTTAACAATTTAAAATTCTTTAATAACTTAACTGATTCGACATGAGGTCCACGACAAAGATCAGTAAAATCACCTTGAGTATAGCAACTAATTACTGTATCATCACTCATATTATTAATTAAATCAATTTTATATGGATCATTTTTAAACTTTTCTAAGGCTTCTTCTCTACTTAATTCTTCTCGATATATTCTTTTTCCATCTTTGACTAATTTTTTCATTTCTTTTTCAATCGCAGGTAAATCATCAACAGTTAAAGATTTTCCATTTAAATCTATATCATAATAAAATCCTTCTTCAATTACAGGACCAACCCAAAATAAAGCATCTGGATATAAGTGTTTTACAGCTTGTGCAAGTAAATGTGCACAACTATGATTTAAAACATTTAATTTTTCATCTTCTTTAATATTTATCATTTTATCTATCCCTTCCTTTTTCATTTTCTCCTGCTAAAAATTCTTTATATTTTTCTCGAATATCTTTTAATTCTTCTCTAATTTCTCCTTTATCCAATAAGATACCTCCTTAAAATAAAAAAAGATGCTATCTAAGGAGTGACTAACACCACGATACCATCCTATTTATTTTCTTAATTAATATAACGGCTTTTATACCGGAGTTTATTAACTCTCTTAGAAAGTAGTAACTTTTAATCTATTTATTAGTTTACACCGACCACTAACTCTCTTTAAAAATCAATTAAAAATCATGTCTTTCATCAACGATTTACAAAAGTATATTACCACAATATTTAAGAATTATCAACATTATTCTTTGTTCTAGTTAATCTTAAATGTGCATTTAAAATAGATGTGTGACATTTATTCCAATTTGCCATTAAAATTTCATGAACCAATAATGTGGTAATAAG
>CALVXN010000004.1 GCA_944371315.1 uncultured Bacilli bacterium
TAAAACCTCTCAATCCTGCATAAATAAAGGAATTGAGAGGTTTTTATTTCTTCAAACTGTCAAACTTGAGATTATAATATAATTATTGTAATGGAGGTAAATAATGTTAAAAGTAAAAAATATTACAAAGAAATATGGGGAACTATTAGCAGTTGACAATTTATCATTTGAAGTGAATGATGGTGAAATATTTGGCTTACTTGGTGAAAATGGAGCTGGAAAAACCACTACATTTAGAGTGATAATGGGATTATTAGAACCAAATAATGGAGAAGTTTTATTAAATGGCAAAAATATTGACTATAATGTAACAGATGAAATAGGATTTGTTACGGAAGAAAGAAGCTTACTTACTAAATTAACTGTTCAAGAACAAATTGAATTTTATGGAACATTAAAAGGTTTAACAATAGAAGAAATAGAAAAAAGATTGGATAAATGGTTAGAAAGATTTGAAATAAAAAGCTATAAAAATAGAAAAATAAAAGAATTATCTAAAGGTAATCAACAAAAAGTTCAATTTATATCAGCAGTTATTCATGAACCAAAATTATTAATATTAGATGAACCATTTACAGGACTTGATCCAATAAATGTTAAATTAATAAAAGAGGCAATCATTGAATTGAAGGAAAAAGGATGCTCAATTATTTTTTCATCTCATCAAATGGAATATATAGAAGATTTTTGTGAAAAATTAATAATATTAGTCAAAGGAAAACCAATTTTAGAAGGAAACATTGATGATATTAAAGAAAATTATGCTAAGAAAAATATATTAATTAGAGGAAATAATCTTGAAATTAATAAATTAAATAATATAAAAGGGGTAATAAGTATTAATAAAGTAAAAGGAGAATATGAAATAAAAATAGAAAATAAAAATGTTGCTCCAAAAATATTTGAAATAGTTAAAGAATGGGATATAACTAAATATGATGTAGTTGAACCAACACTAAATGAAATATTTATAGAAAGTGTAGGTGGAATTCATGAATAAGAAATTTTTATACTTAACTAAATTAAGTTTAAATAAGAAGATAAAATCAAAATGGTTTTTAATAACAAATATTATATTATTAATAGCAATAGTTTGTTTATTTAATATTTCATCAATTATTAAATTTTTTGGTGGAGATTTTGCTAATGATACTAACGTATTAGTAATAGATAACACAAATTTAGCATATGACTATTTTAAAGCAAATTTAGAAACAATTAATGAAGACGAAAATATAACTACAGAAAAAATTAATGGTAACATAGAAACCATAAAAAAAGATATAGACGATAAAGAAATAGTTATTGTTTTAAATAATGATTCAGAAAAATTTTTAAAGGCAGAAGTTATTAGCAATGATAAGATTGATAATTTAACATATCAAATAATATTACAAGCACTAAATAGCACAAAAACTACCATTGGAATGATTTCTAGCAATATTGATCCTACAATTTTACAAAATATTTCGTCAAACATTGAAGTAGAAAGAACAATATTAAATGATTCAACATCCACTGATGAAAATATGGATTTAATAATGAGTAATGTATTTCCAACACTTATATTACCATTTTTTATGTTAATAATATTTTTAGTTCAAATGGTTGGTGGAGAAATTTGTGAAGAAAAAACCACTAGAAGTATGGAAATAATTATATCTAATGTATCACCTAAACAACATTTACTATCAAAAGTGTTAGCTAGTAATTTATTTGTTATAATTCAAGGATTGTTATTAATATTTTATGTAGGAGTTGCTTTTTATATAAGCCATTTACTTGGAACATCATTAGTAGATATTCCAATAGATTTTAACAGTTTAATTAATATTCTTAAAGAAACTGGCATAATTAATAAATTGATTTATATTATTCCTTTAACGATTATATTAATAATTTTATCATTTATGGCATATTCAATTGTTGCAGGCATATTGGCATCAATGACTGTAAATATTGAAGATTTTAACCAATTGCAATCACCAATAATGTTGATATCAATTGCAGGCTATTACTTGGCGATTATGGCAGCAATGTTTGATGGATCAATATTTATTAGAATAATTTCTTATATTCCATTTTTATCAGTATTTATAAGTCCAACATTATTTCTTTTAGGGCAAATTACAATATTTGATATGCTAATTTCAATTAGTATTTTAGGTATATTTGTTTACATAATGCTTAAATTTGGATTAAAAGTATATAAAGTTGGAATATTAAACTATTCAAGTGGCAAAGTATGGAATAAATTTTTAAAAGCAATAAAAAATAAAAATTAAAAAAAAAGCGACGTTAAAATCGCTTTTTATTTTTTATTAATTTCCTAACGGAGCAATATTTAAATCTGTCCCCATGCTTTTTAAAATATCACTATATTTAGTATATAACCTTTGATAATCAGTCAAATAACTATCATCTGTCATCATACTAAATGGTATGACTATATGCCCATCGTGATTTGCAGTAGTAATTGGATTTCCGTTGTATTTTGTAAATATTAATTCACCACCTAAATTATCAATATCTATTGTTACCTCATTATCTGGGCTAACAGTTTTAGTAATATCTAAAGTAGCCATAAATCCGATTAATTTATTATAATCATCTGTTCCATATTGATTTGAAATAAAATTGCCTAAAGAATACATAACAATGGTATCATCAATTTTTGTTATAGGTTGTAAAACATGAGGGTGTGTTCCAATAATAATATCTACCCCTAAATCTGTAAGATATTCAGCAATTTCAATTTGACTATTATTTGGTTCCGATGCATATTCAACGCCCCAATGCATTGCAACTATTAACACATCAACTTTGTCTCTTAAAGCTAGAATATCTTCTTTTACTTGTTCTTTATCATAAACATTTACTAGATATTCTTTACCACTAGGAACATTGAGCCCATTGGTTGATGTAGTATAGGAAAGCATTGAATAAGTAATGTTATTTTTTTCACCAATTATAAAATTATTTCTGGACTCAAAACTATCAGCAATACCATTATAAACAATGTCTTTCTTACCTTTAAAATAATTATAAAAATTTAAAACACCATTTTCTCCTTTATCATATGTATGATTAGTTGCTAGAGAAACCATATTAAATCCAGCATCAATCATGGCATCACCAAATTCTGATGGAGTAGAGAACCTTGGATATCCGGATGGCTCACCACCAGCAAATGGAGTTTCTTGGTTATAATATGCAATATCATAATTTTTTACAATATCTTTAACATATTTAAGAGCACCACTAAAATTATAAGAGCCATCACTTTGCTCATAAGAGAAATAAACGGCATTATGAATTAATCCATCTCCTGTAGCTATTAAATTTATTTTATATACTTCATCTTCTTTAATATTGTTATTTTTATTTTCAGTTTTATTATTATTGTTATCAAAAACGCTATCTTTATTATTAGTGAAATACAAAATAGAAAAATAAGCTAATAATGGAAGTGCAATAATTAAAAAAATTGAAAATAAAAATTTCTTTTTTATTTTTCTTCTTCTTTTTGTCATATTACTCCTTAATTAATTTATATACTTCATCGTTAGTATATTTGTGTGTTTTTTTATCATAATCAGGTAAAATATGTAAATGAAGATGTTTTATAGCTTGGGCATCACCATAATTAATTAAAAATGTTACTCCTTTTTTATTTAATTTTTCCATAATTATTTGGGCATATTCTTTAGCTTTGTTAATCATTTTATTAAAAATTTCATTATCAACATCATAAATATCCTCATAATGTTTTTTAGGAATTACTAACGCATGGCCATCAGTATCTGGATAAGCATCCAGTAAAATCATAATATCATTATCTTCGTATAAAATTTTGCTAGGAATTTCACCACTAATAATTTTGCAAAATATACAATTTTCTTTCATTTAAATCACCATTCAAATTATATCATATAAAAAAATGGCAAACAATTTAAAAAAGTTTATTTGACTATATCTTGCATAATTGTAATCCTCAAAACATTTTTATGTATTTAATACAAAAAATTATTAATTATAAAAAAAACTAAAAATGAAATGTTGTTTAATTCCTTGAATTATGATAATATAAATATACAAAAAATTATATATTTATATTAGAAAAGAGAAACACATATGAAATTTATATTAAAAAATAATTATTGTAAAAGTTGTTGCGATAAAATTGTAAAAAAAATTACATAAATTTTCATATGAACTAAAATAATTGAATATTAAACTTCATATTATAGTTTGTATGATATGAAGTTTTTTATTGTCAAAAATAATAGAAAAGAGGTAAAAATGATAAATAATATAATTGGAAATACTCCAATGGTTAAAATTAAATATGAATATAACAAAAATATAAAAAATATATATGCAAAACTAGAATATTATAATTACACCGGTAGTATAAAAGATAGGTTAGCTTTGTATATTTTAACTGAATCAAAACGGATGGGATTATTAAAAGATAATCAAATTATTGTTGAAGCAACGAGCGGTAATACTGGAATTAGTTTTGCTGCATTAGGAGCTTATTTTGGGCATGAAGTTCATATTTTTATGCCAACAAGTGTAAGTGTAGAAAGAAGAAAATTAATAGAACTATATGGAGCAAAGTTACATTTAATTGATGCAGGTTTTAAAGATACAATAAAAGAAGCTGACTTGTATGCTAGAAAAAATAATGCATTTAGGCCGAATCAATTTAGTAATGTAATGAATATAAATGCCCACTATTATGGAATTGGGGAAGAAATAATTAATAAATCTTTAAATATAAATGGATTTGTAAGTGGAATAGGAACTGGTGGCACACTAATGGGAGTAGGAAAAAGACTAAAAGAATATAATAAAAAAATAAAAATAATAGCATTAGAGCCTAAAACTATGCCATTATTAAGTGAGGGAAAAATAATAGGACCACATAAAATTGAAGGAATAGGAGATGATTTTATACCAAAACTGGTTGATAAAAACATTATTGATGAAGTAATATCAATAGATGATGAAGATGCAATTAATATGAGTAGAATATTATCTCAAAAATTTGGTTTAGGAGTAGGAATATCAAGTGGTGCAAATTTTTTAGCAGGGGTATTAAGTAAAATTGATAATTTAGTAACAGTATTTGCAGATGACTCAAAAAAATATTTATCTACAGATTTGATAAAACCTATAAATAATGAAAAAAATTTAATTTCAAATAATATTAAAATAATTAGTATAGAATTTATTAAATAAATTAAAAAGATATAATTAGAAAGTAAATAACCTAAAAGTGTTCATTTGACCATATCTTGCATATATTTAATTAGGAAGGTGATTTACGTGTCTAGTTATAAAGAAATAGTTACAAAAGCAGTGATTGGAAAAGCTAAAAAAACAAGTAGTAATAAATTTTCTTTAACACCAGAAGAGCTACCAAATACTGTTTTAGGTTGCTGGGTGATTAATCATAAATTTAATGGTAGCAAGAATGCTAAGGGGAGTGTTTTAGTTAATGGATCATTTGATGTAAACGTTTGGTATTCTTATGACTCTGATAAAAAGACTGCTGTAACAACACAAAATTTTACTTATAGTGATGTTATGAATGTTCCTCTTAAAGAAGATCATAATATGCAAGATGCATCAGAAATAATTGTTAGGTGTTTAAAACAACCAACAGTTTCTAATGTTCAAATAGATAATAATATCGTAAGTTTAGATGTTGCAAAAGAAATGGGTGTAGAAATTGTTGGAGATACTAAAGTGAAAGTTAGTGTAGAAGATGATGAAGATGACTACGAAGAAATATTTGATGAACAAGAACTTGATGAAATTGAAGATGTAAATGAAAATTACTTAAATGAAGCATCTGAATGATGCTTTTTTTAATAAAAATCAAATAAGGGTCAACATAAATTAGTTGACATACTAAATTTAATATAGTAATATGTTTATAGGAAGTGAGGAGAGAAAAATGGCTGTAAAGTTAAGATTAAAAAGAATGGGTGCTAAACAAAAACCTTTTTATCGTATAGTTGCTGCTGATTCAAGAAGTCCAAGAGATGGAAGATTTATTGAAACTGTTGGAACTTATAATCCAATTGCAAAACCAGCAGAAATAAAAATTAACAAAGAAGTTGCTTTAAAATGGTTAAATAATGGTGCACAACCAACAGATACAGTAAAAGCAATATTTAAAAACGAAGGTATAATGAAAGAATTTGCTGATTCAAAAGTAAAAAAAGGTAACTAAATATGGATGTAGTAGAATATACAGAATTTTTAGTTAAAGAATTAGTAAAAGATCCTGAATCTATTAAAGTAGAATGCTTTGAATCTGATGAAGATACAAAAATAATTGAAATAATAGTTTCTGAAAATGATATGAAAAATATCATAGGAAAAAACGGAAAAAATGCATCAGCATTAAGAACAATAATTCAAGCCTTTGCTTATGTAAAAGGAATGAAAAAATTAAAAATTAACATCGATTCATATTAAATGCTTAAAAGCATTTTTTATTTTGCCCAAAAGTAAAGTTTAATATTTAAAAAGATTTCTTATTGTGTTAAAATAATAACCATTGACTTATTATGAAAGGAATATAAAAATGGAACAAATATTTTGGGATAACTTCAAAAATACAGATAAATTATTAATTTTAGATTATGTAGGTAGACTGCCACTGATATACCAAAAAGCATTACAAGATTGCTATGGTGAAGATTACAATGAATTATTAAAAAGGGGAGTTAAACTTACTGATGCCAAAAAAGCTATAAAAAAAATTAATTATTTAATTAACAATCCTAATTATTATGTGCGTGCAACAAATTATAATCCAGCTAAAAATTTAAATGGAGAAATAAAGGTATTTAGTGGTAAACAAAAAAAAGTTTATTTAAAAGAAAAATTAAACTGTGATGAAAACACTATAAAAAGAATATCGATTATTTTCAGATTAAATCCAGAATTTAAAATTTTATATAAATATTTCGGTATAAATTTAGACGAAAGTATTGACGAATTTGAATTATCAAGAGAAGATTATGAAACATTAAAAAAACTTTATAAGAATCTTAATGATTTTATAAGTAATAAATCAATTTTAATAAGAAACATTTTAGGTTTAACATATAGTGAATTTGTATCTTATTTTGAAAAAGAATTAACGATAAATCCCAAGTTAAAAAAAATAAAACTGCTATGTAAAAAGAACATAATTACTGAGCCTATAAACTTATTGGATATAGATGATAAAACATTTTTAAGTATAATTAAATGTATTTATTGTTTAAAACCAAATATATTAGTGAATCAAATACTTGCAAATAATAAATTTAATATTACATTACAAGAGTTCTTAGATGCAAATGAAAAAGAAATGGATTTTATATTAGAAAAAAATAAAAATACTGATGTAGGTAACACTTTAAAAAATTTATGGCAAGACGATTACACAAAATTATGTATTGATAAAAATAATGATTCTATAAACGAATTAGTAACAATATTAAATGTTTTAATTAATGATTTATTTTCATATAGATATTTAATTAAAGTTAAAACATTACAAGAAATATTGGAAGCAACAGAAGAAGAAATAGATTTTTTAAAAAATAATTTATCAAAAGAAACATCTTCATATAAAATTATTTCAAAAGTATTTGGAAGTAACTTTAGAGGAACAAATGAGTTGAGATATATGTTGCATGGCAAAGATAATGAAGCATATCATAATGCATTATTAAATTTGAAATTAAAACTAAGTAATTATAGAAATGGAAAATCTAGAAAATTTAAAACATTACAAGAATTATTAGGGGCATCAGAAGAAGAAATAGATTTTTTAAAAAAATATATTAATGATAATTATGAAAAATTTGCTATTATTATTAAAGTCTTTGGGAAAGAATTAAATGGGATAAATGAATTTTATAAATATTTAAGCGCCGAAGAAAAAGTAGCATATTCTGAAAAAATTCATATTTTAAGAATAAATTTACAAAAGTTTAGAACAGGAAAATTACATGAATATAAAAAATTAAAAGATATATTAAATGTATCAGAAGAAGAAATAGAACACATAAAAAAATACTATCCTAAAACAACAAAAGGCTATCAAATTTTATTAAAAGTATTTGGAGAAAATTTGGATAATGATGACTCATTATATTGTAATTTATTAGAAAAAGAAAAAAATTTATATCGATATACATTGCAAGCTTTAAATAGGTTTTTAAAAGATGGCATTAAAAAATATAAAACTTTACAAGAAATACTTGAAGCAACAGAAGAAGAAATGGAATTTTTAAAACAAAAATATCCTAAAAATACAAAAAATTATATTTTGCTTATAAAAGTATTTGGAAATAATTTTGAAAATTCAAATTATAATTATGACAAACTAAATGGGGACGAAAAGAAAAAATACAGAAGTGCTTTAAAATCAATAAGGAAATTTTTAGAAAAACATAGAAAAAATTTAATAAAAAATGGTAAAACATTAGCCGAAATAATAAAAATATCACCAGAAGAAATTGAATATATAAAACAACAATATCCTAAAAATACAAAAAACTATAAAATTATAGTTAAGGTATTTGGCATAGAATTAAAGGACACAAATGAAAAATTAAATTGTTTAACCAACGAAGAAAGAAAAACCTACTATAACGCTCTAAATTGCTTAAAAAGATTTATTAAAAGAAGTGAAACAAAGTGTAAACCTAAAACTTTACAAGAGTTATTAAAAGCAACAGAAAAAGAAATAGATTTTTTAAATAAAAAAATATCTAAAAAAACAAAGACTTATACTATATTATCAAAAGTATTTGGTAATGATTTTAAAAAAACAAATAAATGTTATGATAGTTTAACAACACTAGAAAAAAGAACTTTTTCACAGACAATAATAAGATTAAAAAGCCTTTTAGAAAAATACAGAGAAACAAAGAAATTTGATTTTAAAACACTTTCCCAAATATTAGGCGCGACAAAAGAAGAAATAGAATTTTTGATGGATGAAGCAGATAAAAGTTCAAAAATTTACAAAGTGATTTTAAAAGTATTTGGAGAGGATTTTGAAGGAACTAACGAAAAGAAGTTTTTATTAAATAATGAAGAAAAAAAGACATATAATAATGCAATATCATCATTAAAAGCTAGATTAAAAAATTATAGGAAAAATAAAAATATTAAATATAAAACTTTACAAGAAATACTTGAAGCAACAGAAGAAGAAATAGACTTTTTAAGTGAAATTACTCCTAAAAAAACTAAAAATTATGTTGTTCTTGTTAAAGTTTTTGGAGAAAGTTTTAAAGGAACAAATGAACTATATGAACAACTAGCTGATGAAGAGAAGGTAACTTATTTTGCAGCAATAAAATCATTATCAGTAAGGCTAAAAAAATATCGTGACAATGGAAAAGATTATAAAACCTTGCAAGAAATACTAAATGCAACAGATGAAGAAATGAATTATTTAAGTAAAATTTACCCTCAAAATACAAGAAGTTATCAATTTTTGGTAAGTATGTTTGGAATAGATTTTAGAAATATAGGAAATTTGAGTAAATTATCTAGTGAAGCAAATATGTTGTTAAATGATACGATAGCAATATTACAAACATATTTATGTATGCAAAGAGAAAATACGAAAGATGGAAATTTACAACAAATCGAAACAGAAGGCCCTGTTGAAATTTTAACAAGTAAAGAATATACAACGGTGGAAACACCATTTAAACATCCATTTTTTAAAGAATTTTTAATATTACTACCTATTGAATATCAATATATTACAGCATTAAGATTAGGTTTAGTATATGATGGAAAAATTCATTCCATTGAAGAATTAGCGGAAATATTTAATATTGATATTGAAACTGCAAGAGAAAGATGTTCAAAAGGAATAAACATATTTATATTAATAATTGAAAGATATAAAGAATTGTATAATCAAAACGTCCCAAATATTGATGCACTAATAGAAAACATAAAATTAGTTTTATAGAAAGGAGGATAAATGAAAAATAGTATTTTATTATATCAGCTTATGCAAGAATATGGTTTTTATAATAAATCAAGTGAATTTTATATTGAAATTATAAAAAAATATGAAATAAATGGCGAAGTTAATAGACAAGACATAATAAAAATTAGAGAAAGTATATTAAAAAAAATAAAATGGGATATAAAAAATTTAAATATTGATTGGCTGATAAATTTGTTCTTAAAAGTTAAAACATTAAGCGATTTATCAAAGCTATTAAATTTATTAAATAAATATACTATAGTTTTAGATTTTAGTTTAATTGAAAGTTTAATAAATAATAATTCGCAAGTTGATGCTTTAATATTTAGTTTTTTAAAAAAAGGAAAAAATATAACAATTTCATATATAGATAGAATTAGTGATAATGAGTTAGTAACTGAACTTTTAATTGCCTATGCAACTATAAAAAATATCTTAATAAATGAATCAGAAAGAGAAGCAAACGAATATTATGAAAATGCCCCCCAAAATTTTAAAATTGATGATTCAATAGGCATGTATTTAAAAGAAATAGGTAGTATACCATTATTATCAAAAGAAGAAGAACTTGAATTGTTTAAAAAGATAGAAATGGGTAGTAAACAAGCAAAAGATAGAGTAATTGAAGCAAATTTACGTCTAGCAGCTTCTATTGCCAAAAAATATTTGAACAAAGGTTTAGGGCTACAAGACCTTATTCAAGAAGGAAATATAGGGATTATGAAGGCAGTAGAAAGGTTTGATTATAAGAAGGGATACAAATTTTCTACTTATGCTACCTGGTGGATTAGACAAACTATTACAAGGGCAATAAGTGAACAATCTAGACCCATTAGAGTGCCAGTTTATATGGATGAAAATATAAAAAATTTACATATAGCGAAAAATAATTTATCAATTAAGCTAAATAGAGAACCAACTATTGAGGAAATTGCCGAAGTATTAAATATGACACCAGATAAAGTATTAGAAATAATTAGATTTGACACAGAAACATCAACAGCATCATTAAATGCTACAGTTGGTGATGAAGATGATTCAGAGCTAGGGAATTTCATTGAAGATACTTTTTTTGAATCTCCAACAAAAACTTTTGAACAAAAAGATTTACGTATTAGGTTAAATGAGATAATTAATGAATTAGATGAAAGAGAAAAATCAGTTATAATGTATAGATTTGGTTTAATAGATGGAAAACCTTATACACTTGAAGAAATAGGTAGAATATTAAATGTTACAAGGGAAAGAATTAGACAAATTGAAAAAAAAGCTTTAAGAAAATTAGGTAACCCTGTAAGAGCTAAAAAAATAGAAGATTATTATGAATCTAATGATATTGATTATACAATAGCAAAAGGATTTTGGAATAATTTCATACATTATACAAAAGATATTATATTTTTAATAATTGATAATGATCTTAAAAAAGATTTAAAAAGCGCATTGTATAAAGTTTTTGGAAAAGATTTATCAAAAGTAAAAATTAAAAATTCAAGTGAAACAGCAAAAGCAATTGAAGCAATAGAAGCAATTAAAACAATTTTAAAAACAAAAGATAAAAGCCAGTATGAAATAACTTTACAAGAATATTTAAAAGCAACCGATGAAGAATATGAAAATTTAAAAAAGATTATTATATGTTCTTCTTACTGTGAAATATTATCAGAATTATTTGGTAGTAATTTTGATCAACCAAAATCAGGTATAATAGCATCGCCAAGTAATGAGGCAACTTATTATAATATTGCATTTTGTTATTTAAAAAATTGTTTAAATAAACGATGCGAAGTTCTACCTGAATTTAGATTAGGAACGCTACAGGAGATACTTAATGCAAACAAAGAAGAAATAAAATATTTAAAAGATAGCGTATTAAGTAAAACGGCTAACCGTTCTATAATAATAAAAGTTTTTGGAAATAACTTAGATCAAATAAATTCAGGTTATTATGAATTAGAATATAGTGAAAAAAATAAATATTTTAAATCTATTTCGTATTTAAAAAAAGAATTAACTAATTACAGAAAATTAAATTCAAGTAATAATATAACTTTGCAAGAAATACTAAATGCAACTGATGAAGAAATGTTATTTATAAAATGTAAAATTATAAATGATTCTTATTTTCAAATAATATTAAGAGTTTTTGGAAATGAATTAAACCAAACAAATAAAAGCTTTAATGAATTAAGCGAAGAAGAAAAAATAGAATATAATAAATGTATAAGAAGTTTAAAAGACAAAATACGAGGATTTAGAGTATTTAACAATAATAGAAGAAATTTGCAAAAGTATTTAAACGCATCTGATGAAGAAATGGTTTATTTAAATCAAACGTATATAGCTTCAGCAAAATTAAAAAATATTATCTATGGAATATATGGTGAAAATTTAAACGAATTTAACGTTTATTTTTACGCTAGCTTATCTGATAAAGAGTTATTTAATTATAGTTCATTTATAACAAATTTGCAAAAAAAATTAGAAAAACATCGCCATGAGCAAAAAGATTGTAAAACTATTCAAGAACTTTTAGAACTATCAAATGAAGAATTAGAATTAATTAGACTTTATTATATAAATAAATCAGATAGATACCAAATATTAATAGAAGTATTCGGAGAAAATTTAGACCAAACAAATAAAATAGTTTGTTCATTTAATAATCATAAAAATCAAACCTATAATAACGCTTTAAATGATTTAAGAAAAACAATAAAAATGCACAGGTTAATAGTAGGGGTTGGAAAAGCTATTTTTGAAATTTTAAATATGTCAATTGACGAATTTAATTTGATTAAACAAAACTTTTCACAAAATTTTGCAAATTTTAATGTTTTAATAAAAGTATTTGGGGATAATTTTGATAAAACTGATGAAAACTATCATAATTTATCAATTGAAGAAAAAGTAGAATATATTAAAGCATTAGAAGAGTTTACTAAGTGTTTGATATCTGTTAGAACATACAAAACTAAACATCAAACATTACAAGAAATACTGGAAGCTACAGAAGAAGAAATAGCATTTATAAAAGATAATTATCCACAAAATACAAAAAATTATGATATTTTAGTCAAAGTCTTTGGCATAGATTTCACAAATAATAATTATATTTTAACTGAATTAAATGATTTTGAGAAAGATCAATATTACCGAGCAATAGATTGTTTAAGAAAATATTTAAAAAATTATAGGAAAGGTAAAAATAAATTACCTAAAAAAGAAGAGTTAAAATTACCAAATGATACTACTAAAATAGATAAACAAGATGACATAGAATATTTAGATGCAATACCTGATATAAATTTAAATGAAATTAAAACACCTTTTACGCATCCATATTTTCAAGAATTTATTAATATTTTACCAGAAGAGTATCGTATTATAACTGCTAAAAGAATGGGATTAAGTGATGGTTGCATCCATTCTTTAACAAGCCTAGCAAAAGAATTTAAAATAAGTCCACAAGAGGTATATACCAAATGCGAAAATGGCATAGCATTATTTATATTAATAGTTAAAACTTACCAAACCACATTTAATAAAGAATTACCAATTTTAGATTTAGATATGTTATTAAAACGTCTTATATAAAAATTAAATATTTTTGTTTTTAATAAATTCAGTGAGCATTTTAGTAAGTGCTCTTTTTTCAATTCTAGAAACATAACTTCTAGATATTTTTAACTCTTTTGCTATTTCTTTTTGCGTCATTTCCTTAGTGTTAAATAATCCATATCTTTTAACAATAATTTCTTTTTCACGATCATTTAAAAGTTTTAGATATTTATTTAATAAATTAATATTGTTTTTAATTTCAAGTTGATCAAATAAATCTTTATCCTTATCTTTTATTACATCTATTAAACTTATTTCATTTCCATCTTTATCATAACCAATAGCATCATTTAAACTAACAGTAACATTAACATGTTTATTAGCTCTAAAATGCATTAATAATTCATTTTGAATACATCTAGCAGCATAAGTAGTAATTTTTGTTTTTTTATCATTATTATATGTATCAATTCCTTTAATAAGACCAATAGTTCCAATACTTATTAAATCATCAGTATCAACATCTTTGGTATCAAACTTTTTAACTATATGTGCAACCAAACGTAAATTATGCTCAATAAGTTTATTGCGAGCATTTTTATCTCCATTTAACATGTCATTTATACATTTTTCTTCTTCTATAGCATTAAGTGGTTCAGGAAAAACATTATTAGAATAACTTCCTGTAAAAAACAACATATCTTTAATAATATTTAACAAATTAAATAACATAAACACCCCTATACTTTATTTTATTTGCAATTTTTAAATAATATGTTAAAATATATAACTATTACTGGGGGAATTAATAATGGATATAAGTGTGATTGTAGAAAAATTAAGTGAAGAATTTTCTTTTTACAATAAACCATACGAATATTATTTTAAGATATGTAATGAAATATTATGTGATGATGCAAATTTAATGTATAAATTTTGTTATGAAAAAGTAGTTTTAGATATAAAAAACGATTGGAAAAGTTTAAAAATTGGTTGGTTTATTGCAATATTTAAAGAAAATTTAAATGGAATGTTAGAAATATTAACTAAATTTGGATTAGTGATAGATAATACTAATTTTAAGCAAATTATAAAAAAATATCCTGATTTTGAAAATACTTTATGTGATTTAGTAGAAAACGATGCTTATTTAGATGAAAATGAAACATTAAAAAAACTAATTAAATTATACTTAAGTTATACAGAAAGCAAAATGAAAAATAAACAAGATAAGGATATATTATTGTGGGAAGAACAGTTAGAAATATTTAAGATTTTAAAAGAATTAAGTAAAGAACCAGAAAAAAATAAAACTTCCATAGCTTATTATTATGATTTACTAGTAGAGCAATATAAAAATTTTGTTCGATCCCTAATACCAAAATATGAACAAGAAAAAGTAGAATATGATGATTTAGTTCAAGAAGGATTCATTGGATTAATTAATGCAATTAGAAATTTTGATTATACAAAGAGTTATAAATTTTCATCATATGCTTATGTTGTTATAAAAAACGCTATTAGGAAATACATAAATAAAAACATTAGATCAATAAGAATTCCTGATTCAATGTTAAACGATTATTTTAGAATAATATATACTCAAAGAGATTATTATATGTTAAATGGAAAAGAAGCAAGCGAAGAAAAACTATCAGAAATGTTATGTATGTCAATAGAAAAAATTAGAAATGTTTTAATGTGCTGTGAAGATACAATATCATTATATGATTCTTTAGGTAGGGGACCAGAAGAAGCAGAATACACTTTATTGTGTGCAATAAAAAATGAATCGTCCCCATTACCAGATGAAATATATGAAAGAAAACAAATAAATTTGATGATAGAAGAATTGTTTAGTGTTTTAACGGACATTCAAAGAAAAGTAATTGAACAATATTTTGGATTTTATAATCAAAAACCTAAATCAATTCAAAATATAGCAGATGAACTTGGTTGTTCCAGAGAAAATATAGATCAAATAAGAAGTAATGCATTAAAACGAATGAGAAAACACTTAGCTGATAAAAAGGATAATGATTTAAATACCTTTAGTAAATTTTCGTTAAATACAAATTATTTTTGGTATAACTTTATAGGTTTTAAAAAGTCTGAAGTATTAGAAGCTATAAACGAACTTGTAAATGAAGAAAATTTAAGTTATTTAGAACAAAAATCCTTAATAGATAGATTTGGTAAAAAATATAATTTATTAAATAAAGTAGATGAAGAAACAATAAAAGTTGTTAGTGTTGCTATAGAAAAGATAAAAGAAAAACTTCTTGAAATACGAAAACGACAATCAATGTTAAAAACCAAGATTGAAATAGGCAGTTTAATGGATATTTTAGATGCAACGATTGATGAAATAAAATATCTTAGATCAACTAGAAAAAAAGATAGTAAAAGCATAAATTTACTTACTAGATTATTTAATGATGATTTTTTAAGAGAAGGATTAATACCAGTTTATTTAAGTAAAACTGAATTAAGAACATATTATTCTGCTATAAGTGCATTAAGAGAATCATTAAAACTTTATAGAAAAAAAGAAAAAAATAAAAAGTATTACTTTGGCTTAACACTAAAACAAATATTAAATATAACGGGTGAAGAAATTGAATTTTTAAAAAGGACGATTAATCCTAAATCTGCTTATTATTCAGTATTAACTAAATGCTTTGGAACTTCATTAGAAGAAGAAAATAAAAATGAAAAATTAGATGAAAAAGAATTAAAATTATTAAAAAATGCTATAAACACAATGGAAGTGCTAATTTTTTATTATAGAGAGGAAGAAACTAAAAGACTATTAAAAATCTATAGCTATTTTAACATACCTGAAGAAACTAATGAAAAAGTAGTTACTCCATTTAGTAATCCAATGTTTAAATTATTTATTCAATGTTTGCCTGATGAGCTACAAACTGTAACAGCGATGAGAATTGGGGCAGATAACGGTATTATTAAATCAATATTTGAAATTGCAATGTATTTAAATGAAGATGAGGAAGAAGTAGCAAGAAAATGCAAAATAGGAATAGATTTATTTAAAACATTAGTAAGTGAATATAAAAATGAGTATGATAATGATTTTGAAGATTATTTAATAGAAAGTAGAAAAAAATACGGTAAATAACATTAATTATGATATACTATTAAAGAATGGAGAAGAAAAATATGGTAAATAACATTAATTATGATATACTATTAAAGAATGGAGAAGAAAAATATGGTAAAAAAACTGATTTTAATAGATGGAAATAATTTAATGTTTAGAAGTTATTATGCAACTGCATATAGTGGGAATATGATGAAAAACTCAAAAGGCATGCCAACCAATGCCTTGTTTGGTTTTGTATCAATGGTTAATAAAATTATCAATGAAGAAAATCCCAAGTATATTGCAGTTGCTTTTGACATTGGGAAAAACTTTCGTAAAGAACAATATGATTTTTATAAAGAAGGAAGACAACAAACACCTGATGAATTAAAAGCTCAAATGCCAATAGCTAGAAAAATTCTTGATGCTATGAATATTAAACATTTTGAATTAGAACCATATGAAGCGGATGATATAATTGGAACTATAGTAAAAATGACTGAAGAAGATAAAGATTTTGCAAGTGTAATCGTATCTAGTGATAAAGATTTACTTCAATTAATAAGTGAAGAAACAGAAGTAAAATTATTAAAACAAACAGGATTTATAAGATATGACTATAAAACATTTGTAGATGATTATAAAATTGAACCAATTAGAATAATTGATTTAAAAGCATTAATGGGTGATAGTTCTGATAATATTCCTGGCGTTAAAGGGATTGGCGAAAAAACAGCATTAAAATTGCTTCAAGAATATAAATCATTAGAAAACTTATATGATAATGTTGAAAGTATAACCGGTAAAACAAAAGAAAAATTGATAAATGATAAAGAAAATGCATTTATGAGTAAAAAGATTGCTACAATTTATAGAGATGTTCCATTAAATATTGATTTAGAAGATTTAAAGTTTGACTTAAAAGATGATACAAAATTAAAAGAAGTATATAATGAATTAGAATTTTATTCGTTATTAAAATCTACAAATGTAAAAAAAGAAGAAGTAAAAATAGAATATAAAGAAATAACTTCAATAAGTGAACTAAATTTAAATGAAAAAATAGCAATTTATTTAGAGCTAGATAATGAAAATTACCATATAGCTAATCAAGTATGTTTAACTATTACTGATGGAAAAAATAACTATTATGTAAAAAAAGATTTAATTAAAGACGTATTAGATATAATTAAAGATAGAAAAATAATAACTTATGATGCTAAAAAGATAATAGGTAATACGAAAATTTATATAAATTCAAGTTTTGATGTATCTATTGCTAGTTATATTTTAAACTATAATGTTAAAGATGATTTAGCATTTTTAGCTAATCAAATGGATTATCAAATTGAATTTTGGGATGTTTCAAAGAAAAATAATTTTGCAAATAAAGAAGAAGCAATTAAAAAGTGTTTATTTTTATATAATATAAAAGAAAAATTAGAAAATAAATTAATTGAAGAAAATCAAATAGATTTATTTAAAAATATTGAAATGCCATTAATTAATGTGTTAGCTGACATGGAAATAACAGGCATTAAAGTTGATGAAAATGAATTAAAGAAAATGGGTGAAGAATTTACTGTTAAATTAGAACTATTAGAAAAAGAAATATATAATTTAGCAGGAATAGAATTTAATATTAATAGTCCTAAACAATTAGGTGAAATACTATTTGACAAATTACAATTAGCTAAGGGCAAGAAAAATAAAACTGGTTATAAAACAGATGTTAAAGTTTTAGAAAAACTTGCTGAAAACTACCCAATAGCTAAAAAGATTCTTGAATATAGAGGACTTGCAAAATTAAAAAACACCTATATTGATGGCTTAAAAAATTGCATTTTAAACGATGGTAAAATACACACTATATATAAACAAACTTTAACTAGAACTGGAAGATTATCATCAACTGAACCTAATTTACAAAATATACCAGTTAGAGACGAATTAGGAAGAAAAATAAGAAAAGCATTTGTCCCTTCAAATGACTTGCTGCTTAGTGCTGATTATTCACAAATAGAACTTAGAATTCTTGCACACATATCTAAATGTCCTAAGTTAATTCAATCTTTTATTGATGGATTAGATATTCACACAAAAGTTGCAAGTGATATTTATGGTATAAATAAAGAAGAAGTTACAAAAACAATGAGAAGAACTGCAAAGGCTGTAATATTTGGTATTGTATATGGAATTAGTGGCTTTGGTTTAGGAGAAAATCTACATATATCTAGAAAAGATGCTGAAAGTTTTATAAATAAATATTTTGAAATTTATCCTGAGGTAAAAAAATATACAGAAGATATAGTTAAATATGCTCATGAAAATGGTTATGTTAAAACTTTATTTAATAGAAAAAGAATATTAGATGAAATCAATAATCCTAATTATATGATAAAAAGTATGGGAGAAAGAATGGCAATGAATACCCCAATTCAGGGAACTAGTGCAGACATAATGAAAATGGCTATGATTAATGTCCATCATAGATTTAAAAAAGATAACATTGAAAGTAAAATTTTATTACAAGTCCATGATGAAATAATAGTTGATGTAAAATTAAATGAATTAGAACAAGTTAAAAAAATAATAAAAGAAGAAATGGAAAATGTTTATAAATTAGATGTCCCATTAAAAGTAGAAATTGATACTGGAACAAACTGGTATGAAGCAAAATAAAAAGTAGGTGATTAAATGCCGGAAATAGCAGAAGTTGAAACTGTTAGAAATACTTTAAAAAGAATGATTTTAAATAAAAAAATTAAAGAGGTAAATATAATTTATTCTAAAATGATAGAAAGCGATATAGATGATTTTAAAAATATATTGCCAGGAAAAACAATAATGGATATAAAAAGGATTGGAAAATGGTTAATATTTGATTTAGGAAAATATTATTTGCTTAGTCATTTGAGGATGGAAGGTAAATACTTTGTGAAAAAACATGATGAAGAGATTAATAAACATGAGCATGTAATTATCACATTTACTGATAATACAGATTTAAGGTATCATGATACAAGAAAATTTGGAAGAATGAATTTAATAAAAAAAGAAGATTTATATAAGGTAGAAGCAATAAAAAAACAAGGACTTGAACCAACTGATAAAAATTTAACTGCAAATTATTTATATGAAAAAATTCATAAAAAAAATTTGCCTATTAAAACAATTTTACTAGATCAAACTATAATTTCGGGTTTAGGTAACATATATGCTGATGAAGTTTTATTTTCATCTAAAATAAATCCATTAAAAAAAGGAAAAGATATTACTCTAAATGAGTGCGAAAATATAAAGGTGAGTTCTAAAAAAGTTATTGAAGAAGCTATAAAGTGTGGTGGCACAACTATAAGAAGTTATACCTCATCACTGGGAGTTACAGGAAGATTTCAACAATACTTAAATGTTCATAAAAAAGAAGGGGAAAAATGCAAAAATTGTGGAAATATAATAAAAAAAATTAAAGTTGGTGGAAGAAGCACTTATTATTGTCCCAATTGTCAAAAAGAAGATATGGAGTAAAAATGGAGTTTTTAAAGAAAAATTTAATAAGTATAGTTTCAATGTTAATTATTTTAATAATTTTTATGTTATCTTTTTTTTCAGTAAAAAAGGAATATGATAGTATGTATAGTAGTCAAAAAAATTTATATTATAGTTGTCTTGAAAATAAAAATGATAATTGTCTTGAATACATAAAAGAATTTGAAGAGAATGATGTAAAGACTGCTGATACAATTACTGTATTTTTTACTTCTTTAATGGAACAAAAAGCTAGTATAATGAATTATTTGTTAGTTATATTTTTAGTAGTTCCATCATTAATTCCATTTTCTAAAATATGTAAAAATAAAATAATTAACAATATACTAAATAGGAAAAAATATAATGAATTTTTAAAAGAAACATTTATTAATTGTTATAAAAATATTTGGATAATTTTTATCCCATTATTAATATTATTTATAGCATCTTTAATGTATTCAGGTCATTTTAATTATGATTACATATTAAATAGTGAAAGCTATTATTCATTCTATGTTTACATAAATCCATTAATATATTGCATTTTATATTTTGTATCAATATTATTTTTTACTATATTTTATATTAATATAGGTTTAATAGTTGCAAGGAAAAATAGTAATATAGCAATAGTAGGAATTGAAAGCTTTTTATTATTTATATTAATAGATATTATATTTGAAATAATATTTGGTTTATTAATTAGCAAGATAATATTTAATTCATTTTCATCAAGATTTAATTTATTAAATATTTTAAATATTGGTTATGCTAAAAACATATTAGAAATGATTTTAATTCCATTAATATTAGTAATAATTACTTTTATTATTTTAAAAATCATTTATAAAAGTAAAGAAAAATTTATAATAGATTGTAATAAAAATAATTAATATAATAAGGAGTAACATGGAAATATTAATAAGAAATTTATCAAAAAAGTTTAAAGATAATTTAGTGCTTGATAATGTCAATTTAAAATTTGAATCAGGAAATATATATGGTTTTGTAGGAGAAAATGGCAGTGGGAAAAGCGTTTTATTAAAATTAATTTGTTCATTTTATATCCCAAGTAATGGAGAAATATTAATTGATAACATAAATTACTGTGATAATTCAAGTTTTCCAAATAATTTAAGGGCTTTTATTGATATACCCAGTTTTTATCCGGAAAAAACAGGATTTGAAAATTTGAAAATACTTGCTAAAATTCAAAATAAAATTAATGATGAAAAAATTATAGAGACTTTAAAAATTGTTAATTTATATGAAGAAAAAGATAAAAAATTTTATGAATACTCAATGGGTATGAAACAAAAATTAGGTATAGCAAGTGTAATTATGGAAGATCCTAAAATCATGATTTTTGATGAACCTTTTAATGGAGTAGATCAAAAAAGTAAGGAAAAAATAATTGATTATTTAAAAAAAATAAAAAATAAAAAAATAATAATTGTAAGTAGTCATATAAAAGAGGATATAAACAAATTATGCGATAAAATATATTGTTTTGAAAAAGGAACCATTAAATTAAATGAAAACTAAAGAAAATAAATATAAATTATATTTTTTAATACTATTATTAGGTAGCTTAACATTGGGCATAAGTTATGGTGGAGGACGAAATGACTTTTTTACAATGATTTTATGTTCATACTCTTATATAGGAACAATTTTAATATTAATTTGTCTAATACTTTATAATACAATTATTATAGTAAAAGATATTGATAATAACTATTTATTTTTATGTCGTTTTAAAAATATAAAACAATATTATAAATTTACAATTACAAGGTGCATAAAATCTAATTTGCTTATTTTACTAATTTTTTTGCTTTTAAATATAATTGTTTCTTTTTTCTTTTGCTATAATAACTTTAAAATACCAACAAATATATACAATCAAAGCTTTATTTTAATATTTGCTTATTGGACACTAAAATTAGTTATTATTATTCTATTATTTATAATATTATCAATATTTATTTATAAGATATTTAATAAATTTGGAATACTAATTTATAGTCTAACTTTAATTTTATGTAATATTCTATCTTACTATCAAAAAAATATAGTAACTATTGGTATAAATAGTTTGCATAATAATTTTTCCATTAATTTTGTTAATTATTTGACAATAAATAATTTTGCTACTTTATCAAATGATATAAAATATTTTTTAATTTATTTAATGTCTTTGGTATTAATTATTATTGTATTTTATTTAATAGGAAATAAAAAGAAAGATATAAACTAATAACATACATTAATTTGACAAAATCAAAGTATTATAATAAAATACAGCAATAAAAAAGGGGGAAATTATTGTGCAATTTAGAGATTATATAAAGTTACCTGATGCTAGTGGTAATAATTTTTATTATCATCCAGAACAATTAACTCCAATAAAAGAAGAAATAGAAGAGTTTTTAACACTAAGCCCTGAAATATCTGATTTGCACTTAGCTAAAAAAGTTTTATTTTCTCACGAAATACAATCAAATAATCAAGTTGAAGGTTATGGTTATGATGTTAGTTTAATAGAAGATGTTATAAAAAGGAAAACTCAAAGAGTAAAAAGTGAAGTTGTTAAAAGAAGAATAGAAAATCTTTATCGAGGATATCAATATATTTTAAGACATAGAAAAATAGATGAAGAACATTTAAGAGAATTATATCAAATATTAAGTAAAGATTTGATTGAATATAGAGACTTAATTAGAATGGGAGAATATTATAGGACTGATACAGTTTATATTTTACGTAATGGCAGATTAGATGATAGTGCGATTGATGAAGGAGTATTATGGACACAAATTCCATATTTAATAGAAAAATATTTTGAATTTTTACATTCTTTAAATTTTAATGAATCTATGACAGATGAATATATAAAATCCCAAATTATGCATTTTTACTTTGTTTTTATTCATCCATATTTTGATGCAAATGGAAGAACTTCAAGAACTATGGCCTTATGGTATTTGTTAAATAAGAAAGATTATCCTTTTATAATATTTAATCGTGGAATTAGTTTTGCAGGTGCAAAATATGGTAAATTAATTGCTGATGCAAAAGATACAAAAGATTTAACAAAATTTTTAAATTTTATGTTAGAAACAGTAAAATTAGAAATGGAAAAAGAAACTGTAATGCAAACAATAGCTAATAATTGTAATCATAGATTAAATGGAGTAGATTATCAAACACTTTTATATTTTTTAAGTATGAAAAGAAATAAAACAGTAACTGATTTTGCGTCGTTTTATAATCAAAAAAATGAAAAGAAGAGAGTATTTGAAATATATAAAGAAATGATTTTGCCTTTGATTGAAATGGATATTTTAGAAGTTGTAGGGTATTCTAAAAAAATGTTTTCCCCAGATTTAAATAATATGTTTTTAGAATTAAATCCCCAAATAGTCCCAAAAGAAGAAGAGATGCAATTAAAAAGATTGAAAGTATTTCAATCTTCTAAAAAGTAAGCATAATATTCTTCATAAGTAATATCATTTTCGTAAATATATGTAGCAATATCTTTGCCTACATATCTGTAATGCCAAGATTCAAATGAATAACCCGTAATATCAACTTTATCTTCAGGATACCTTAATATAAAACCAAAATTATGTGCATTTTCTTTTAACCACTTAGCTTCATCGGTTTGGGAAAATGTGTTTTTATTTGTATTAGTTTTACTAAATATATCTAAAGCAAGTCCAGTTTGATGTTCACTAGAACCAGGTCTTGCAGCAATTGAATCAGCAAATCTTTCACCACTAGAATTTTTATAATTATTATAAACTATTTCTTGATCTTCATAAGATCTATAAGAAGAATTAATCATCAAGTAATATCCTTCTTCATTAGCAGCATTCCACATATCTAAAAAGGCATTATAAGCGACCTCACGAACTTTTTGACTACCAACTTCTCCCCAAGCATAATTTTGAGAAACATTTACTAAATCATCAGGTATATAATCTTTATCAAGTAAATAATGTTTATTTACAAGCAAAGTAGTATCTAGGGTAGTATTTGCTTTTTCAGTATCTTCATAAAAATTTTTATCTAAGTGAATATTAATATTTCTAACAATTTCTGATGAACTTAAATCTTTATTATTATTCATATATTCGATATATAAATTAAAGTTTTTAGTTAAAAAGTATTTTTCATTTAATATATTAATAATTTTACTATTTTTTTCTTGACTTAAAACATAATTTATAATTTCATCATCGTTTAAATCTAATAAAAAGTCAACTTCATCATTAGAATAACCCAAATTTAATAATTTATACTCATTAGTTTTATGATATTGATATTCTTTAAATTTATTAATACCAAATATAACTCCTCCGACAATTACGATAATTAAACCAATAAATAAATAAACTTCCTTCTTTAATTTTTTTCTTGTTGCCAATTTATACCTCCATTATTATATTAATTATAACACTAAATAGCTATTTACAAAACAATTTATTTGTAGTAGTATTTTATTAAGGTAGTGGTGATAATATTGAATGTAAATAAAGAAATAATTAGCTATTGTCCAAATTTCTATAAAATCATCAATTGGACTCCGTATGAAGACGATAAAATAAGTGATAAGATAGTAAAATTATATCAAAAATATATTTTTAAAATAGATATTAATGATAATGAAGATATAGAACGAATTAAGCAACTTGATCAGGTAGTTAATAAATATATTGATGATTTTGCATTCAGAAAAGAAATGCAAAAACAAATAGTTACAATAAAAGTAGCAAAAAATGCTACTGATATATTAAAAGAAATAATAAAGTCAATCATAAAAATATTTGATAATTATGAAGAATATACAACAAGAGTTATATATATATCTCGTTGGATTTAAAAAGCAATTAGATTAATTTTTAATTGCTTTTTTGTTTGTCCAAATTTTAATATATATTAACATAAATAATAAAATCATAAATATAAATAGTATAGTAGGAAAACTTTTATATATTATCATTGAATTATAAAAGCTATTAGCAGTATATTGATTAACTATAATTAATAGTATTAGATTTATTAAAAATGGTATATAACTTTTTTTAACATTTATAATATTTTTAATCTTTAATGAACTAACTGACATACAAATAAATATATCAAAAAACCATCCTACTGAAATAAAATTTTCAATATTTTCAATAAATTTGAAAAAGCTTATTTTTCTTAAAACAGAATACTCAGGATAACTATAAATATTTACTAAGTTTCCTAAAACAATTGTTAAAGTTAACACTACTACTAGAATTGTAAATGAACTAATTAAATAATATTTTAAACTATTTTTAAAGTCTATATTTTCATCTACTAATGTAATAAATGGAGCAGTAGATAAAATTGCAAATATTAAACTAGTTTTAAATATATTAGTAGGTTTAGTAGTAAAAAAGGGAAGTAAATTATTAAAATCAAATTCATTTGTCAAAAGACAAGTTTTTAAAATAACTAAAACAATACTTATAACAAATAATATTTGTGCAACGTATATTATCTTTTTTATAGATTTTGTGTTTAAAAAAGATGCTAAAAATATGAATGGTAAACAAGAAATAATTGATGGATTAAATGGAAGGAAATATGAATATAAAAAAGTGGATAAAATAATTAGTAAGACAAAAATTCCAAATAAAATGAAACCTATTAGTATAATTTTAATTATAATGCTTAAAATAGAATCATTTTTTAAAAATGAGCTTAAAGGCATATTTATCTTTTTTTTAAAATAATTTATTAAATAGATAATAGCAATTCCTAAAAGTGAACCTAATATTACTGCAATATAAGCATCTTTATCACTATATAAAAATAAAGTTGAAATACCACCGCCTAAAAACAAACTGCGAGCTAAAAAGTAAGTTAAAATATTAGAATTATTTTTCATCGCGCACCTCATAAATTAAACCTTTTTTATTAATATTGAAATTAATATTACTTTTTATTTTTAAATTTAACCAATAATTTTCTTCTTTTTCTCTAGTTTTTTGATAATAGCTTTTTGATAATCCTAAAATATCACTCTTATATTTTTGAATTTTTTCTAAAAAGTCATTGATCTTATTATTCATTATTTTAGTAAAGTCATTGTTTAAATTATTTAAAATATTCAAATTTCTTACATCATAATTAGTTTCATTATCCATTATCTTTCCTTCTAAGCCACCTTCAACAAAAATCTTATTATCTGATATATATGTTTTTGTATCACCAGATGTAATAGCTACAGAAAAATACAGATTATCGTATTCTTTCGAAAAAATTGGACGATAAAAATTATTTGTTAAAATATTATAAATAGTAGCTTCATCATTATTTAGTTTTTCTTTAAATTCGTATTCATCAAATATTAATAAACCATCTATTTTAAATTGTTCATCATTTAAGGTAATGTTTGAAAAACATGTATCAATACCAAAAGTAATAATTTCATCAATCACTTGATCAAATGTTTTCATAACACTACTATTTGATGAATAATTATTACTTTCTAAAAGAGATATAATACTTGAACTCACTACAGGATTATTTTTAGTAGTATTATTAAGTATTTCTTTTGGAGATGAATCAATTGATGAAATAACGTAAAAATTTTCTCTAAAATATGTGCTTCTTATAAAATAATCAATTATAGTTTGAAATTTATCCTGAATAATAGAATCACTCAAAATCATTAATTTAACATGAGTATAATTGGCTTTATCTGCAATCAAATCAGCAGTTTTTTCTATTGCTTTAGCAAGTGATTTATCACTATTTGTTTTTGTATATGAACTAATTTTAGATGATTCTTTATCACCAGAATCATTTAATATTTCTAATGTGATAATATATTTATCATCCTCATAATCAATTCCAATAGCACTAATAATACCTAAATTATTTACTTCTTGATAATCATAACAGCCGGAAAGTAAAAAAATAAAAGTAAGTAATAAAATTGCTTTTTTCATTCTTTATCCTCCTTTTGTTTAATGATATTTTTATGAGTAAATAAGGTCGAGCGTTTAACATCCTTTTTAATTGAAGATTTTAATACGGAGTTATTAAAGTAAGTTTTTTCAAATGGAGCTACCGGAGCAAAGTAAGGTTTTTTAAAACTTGTTATATTTGTGGTATAAATTAGAAAATATAAGAAACCTAAGGTTAGACCATATAATCCAAAGAAACCAGCTAGAATAATAAAAATAAATCTAAAAAATCTTAATGAATTATTTATCTCAACATTAGTAAATGTTAAACTAGAAATAAATGTAATAGCAATAATAATTATCGTAATAGGGGATGCTATACCAGCAGAAACAGAAGCTTCACCCAAAACAATTGCACCTAAAATGGATATAGCTGAACCATAATTTGAAGGAAATCTCAAATCGCTTTCTCTTAATATTTCACAAACTAATAGCATTAAAATTGTTTCAATAATGGTTGGAAAAGGAACTCCATTACGCTGGATTGCAAAATCAATTAAAAGGTTAGTAGGTATAGTTTCTTGATTATAATTCATTATTGCAATGTAAAGTGCCGGCGCCATCATTGAAATAAAATAAGCAAAAAATCTTAAAATTTTAATAAAATTTATATTTTTACTTTTATTGTAATTATCAATATTTGGATTAATAAAATCTATAAAAAAAGCTGGAATAATCAAAGCATATGGAGAAGTGTCAATAACTAATGCTATTTTTCCTTTTAGTAAAGCAGTAGCTACCATATCTGGCCGTTCTGTTTGTAAAAATGTAGGATATACATTTTTGTTTTCTTCATCTAATAAAAAACCTATAGAACTAGAATCAATAATCCCATCAATATCAATATTATCTAATTTTTTTAATATTTCTTTTACTAAATCCTCATCGGTAATATCATCAAAATACAAAACTCCAACATTAGTGTTAGTTTTTCTACCTATAATTCTATTTTCAATTTTTAAATGACTAGATTTAATTCTTCTTTTTATTAATCCCACATTTATTTGATAATTTTCTGTAAAAGAATCTTTAGGACCATTAATAGAAGTTTCAACATCAGCATTAGAAATACTTCTATTTATATCTGCTCTAGTTTCTACTGCAACAATTACATCTTTAAAAATAACAATTGTAAAACCATTTGTTAAATAAAACTCAATTTCATCTTCCAAAACATTTTTTTTAGTATTTGGTCCTGCTAAAAAAGATAATAAATTTTGTTTATTTATTTTATTATTAGTTTTTCCTATAATAATATTTTTAAGTATATAATCATTAATTTTGTCACTTCCACTAACAGTTTCTAAATATATAACATATAATGTGTTTATTAAATTTAATTTTATTTCTTTGATAATTAAATCTGGTGTTTTATTAAATTCTTTTTTTACTCTTTCAACTATTTTATTCAAGGTTATCACCATTTATAATATTTACCATTTTATGGTATTTATAACATTATTTACCTTTATTAATTATTTATTATGAATTATAATTATATTAAATGGAGTTATTAAATGAAAGAAGAAATACTTTATAATGGTAATAAAAAAATACATAAAAAAGAAATGTTTATAATATTGGTAGCATATATTTTTGTAATATTTATAATACCGTATTTATTATTGCATTTTGATATTGTTAAAGTATATGCAACAACAGAAGCGTGGAAAATTAAAGGAAATGTAAATTTAGCCTTTATAATAATGATTACTTTTGAATTATTAAGTGGCATTATAGTAGGTTATAAAACTAATAAGGGGTTAGTTTATATATTAATGATTTTATTAAGTTTTCTTATAAAACTAATATTATATATATTATTTTCAGTCATTTTATTTTGGACTATTCAAAGTTTTTTTACAGATATGGAATTTTTAAATTCAAGACTAATAATTTCTTATTATGCATTTAATAATATATTTTTTGTTGTTCATTTACTAGGCTTACCTAGTATTTTAGGAGTTCAAATAGGAATATTTTTAAAAAATAAATTAGGAGTTAAACATGGAAGTAAAAATTGAAAAGCTTGATGATTTTGGAAGAGGAATTTGTTATATTGATAACAAAGTAACTTTTGTTCCAAATACTATTCCAAATGATTTGGTAGAAATTAAAATTACAAAAGAATTTAAAAATTATAATGAAGGAAAATTAATTAATATATTAATACCATCTAAAAAAAGAATTGAACCAAAATGCCCTTATTTTTCAAAGTGCGGTGGTTGTGTATTACAAAATATGAATTATAAAGATACATTAGAATACAAAAAAGAAAAAGTAACAAATATATTTAAAAAAAATAAGTTAGAGATAAATCCAATAGTAATAGAAAATGCTAATTATTACAATTATAGAAATAAAATTAGTTTAAAAGTAATTGATAAAAAAATAGGATACTATGAACCTAAAAGCCACTCTATAGTTGAAATAGACTCATGTTTAGTTGCAAGTAATTCAATTAACAAAACAATTCAATTGATTAAAAAAATGAATATTATTAATGGGTTAGTTACTATTAGATGTAATAAAAATGATGAAATATTAATTATAATTAATAGTAAAGATAAATTAAATATTGATGTAGATAGTATAAAGGAAAAGATAAAATTAGTGGGGATTGTGATAAACAATAAGCTTTTTTATGGCGAAGATTTTTTATATGAAAATATAAATGGAATTTTTTATAAAATATCATATGATTCATTCTTTCAAGTAAATCCGTATATTGCATCAAAAATATTTGATATTATCAAAGAAAATATTAATTCAAATGAAACAGTTTTAGATATTTATTCTGGAGTAGGAACTCTAAGTTTAACTGCATCAACGGTAGCTAAGAAGGTAATAGGTATAGAAATAGTTGAAAATGCTGTATTAAATGCTATCCATAATGCTAAAATTAATAAAATAAATAATGTAGGTTTTTTGCTTAATGATGCAACTAAAGCAATAACAAAATTAAATTTATTTTTTGATAAAGTTATAGTTGATCCTCCAAGGGCAGGTTTAACAAAAACAGTAATTGACACAATTAAGAAAATAAAACCAAAAGAAATTATATACGTTTCTTGTGATCCTCAAACCTTAGTTAGAGATATTAAATTATTAAGTGATTTATACATAATAAATAAATTTTATATTGCAGATATGTTTAGTTTTAGTTATCACGTTGAAAGTGTGTGTATTCTAAAAATAAATAATATATGAAATTATAAAAAAATGAATGGGAAAGTGAAAGATATGATATACAGAAAAGCAACAACTAACGATATTTACCAGATAGCATATCTTATTACAAAAACAATTGGAACATGTAATATTAAATCATCTAAAAATATTTTTGAAAGTAACATAGAAGAAGTTACAAAAGACATTAAAAATTATTATGTATGTAGCTCTAATAAAAAAATAATAGGTTTATGTGGTATAAGTAAAATTTTAAATAAAGATAGTTTTAATTTAGGATTAAAAAATGTAAAAGAAATTTTGTATTTTTGTGTAGAGCCAAAATATCAATTCAATGGAATAGGAACTAATTTATTGAAATTATGTATTAATAATATTAAAAATGATATTATTTTTGAAGCTTGGGGAGATAATGGAAAATATGTTAATTCAAAATTTATATTAGAAAAAAATGGGTTTAGAATGGTAAAAAACCTAGGTGATAGTTATTATAGAAAAAATAATTATTGTCATAAATGCATAAATAAAAACAAGGGCTGTAATAAGTGTATTGCTGAAATTTGGGTTAAATATAAAACAATTTAGTATTTGGAGTAAGGTATGAATAAAAGTGTAATTGATAGAGCTTTATTATTTTACGATATTAACGATGAAAATTATAAAAATAAATGTTATAAATGTTTAGATAGTTTAAATAAGAATATAAAAACTTTGAAAAAATTTTACAATATTAGAAATAAAATATATAACAATAAAAATAGAAAAATAGAGAAACTGTGGGAAACAAAGTCTAAGGATAAAATGTTTGATAAAAAAGTTCATCCTTATATAACAAATTTATTGTTATTAAGCGGATATAATATTCATAAAAAAAATATGAAAAAGTTTAATCTAGATATTGAACAAATAAAAATACACAAATTGAGAGTGAAAGAGTGTTTAACAAAAGATATTATTATAAGAAACTATGATGGAATTAGAATTTCACAAATGTTATGGGGAACTTATTTTATTAATATAAAACTAATAGAAGTAGGAATATTACAATATGAAAAATATGAAAATTGTATAAAAATACATATTCCATCATGTGGAAAATTAAATATTAATAAAGTAAAACAATCATTAGATAATTCAAAAAAATACATAAAAAGGTATTTTAAGCTCAAAGATTACAATTATTATTGTGATTCGTGGTTACTAAGTAAGCAAATCCATGAAATAATAGACAAAAATAGTAATATTTATAAATTTTACAATTTATTTAATGTTGAAGAAGGCGAAAGTTGCATTGATGATATTTTAAATTTTGTATATCAAAAAAATTTTTTTGCTGATTACAATAAGCTTCCAGAAAATACAAGCTTACAAATTAAAATAAAAAAACTTTTATTAAATGGCACTGATATAAGAAAGGGAAAAGGAATTCTTAAAAAAATATAAATTTACTTTCATGTATAACGTTTGTTATAATATTAAACAATGTGGGGGAATATATATGTTAACTCTTAAAATTACAAAAAAAATAAATAGTGATGATGATGCATTTGAAAAGTTTAAAAAAAGACTTCAAAAAATTTATGAAAGATCCCGGGAAAAAGATGAAAATTTAGACATTAAATTAGTTTTTGAAGAAGGAATTGATAAGATAAATCCAAAATTAACGAGTATGTTTGGATACCACCACGCCATTAGAGAAATTGAATATCCAAGCTCATTAACAATATTGTCTAGAGTGGACTATTCAAATGTAAAAATTAATTATGATAAGACAAGCATAAATGGTTATAATCCATCAAATGGAATAGAAATAATTGGAGAAGCTACCTTTTTGAGAAAGAAAATCGAAAAGCCGATATGGATTAATGCTGGTGTAAGAAAAATTTCACATAATGCATTTGGAGATAGTGAAATAGAAAAAATGATTTTTCTAAGTCCAGACGTTGAAATTGCTTCTAATGCTTTTACGAATTCAAATATTAATAAATTATATTGTGGGAGTTTAAATTTATTGCATTATTTTTATAATTATCTTGTTAATTCTATAAATCATGTAAAAAGAAGAGGCGATTCTAGTTTATTCAGCAATATAAAATTGCCTATAAATGAATTAATAATTCCAGAAGAAATATTACCAGAATTCATTAATTTATTTTGTTCACATAGACTTATATGTGATTTAATATCTTTTAAAATTATAATTGATTGTCCAAATGACTTTTATCATAATTATATTTATCAAAATTATTTGAGAATATTAAAATCAAGCATGCGAAAATGCCAAATCGTAATGGACCATGACTATGTAATAGAAACTTTTGCAGAAGTAAAAGATTTATACAAAACTTCTAACATGGATAGTTATATGAGTATTACAAATGATAAATACACCCGAATATTAAATAGTTGTTATAATGAAAAAATTAGAGAAATAGTATTAGACCTTTTACTTAAAATAGCTGATGAAAATAACGCAAAACTAATAGGACAAAAAGATGATAATTATGAACGTTTCTGTAACCCAAATTTAACTTTTTCTAATAATGGTATTAATGAACTTGATATAATGCTAGCTGAACTTGAAAGAAAAGTTAATTTTGTAAGTGAAAAATTAAAATATTATGATGAAACATTATCATTTATTGAAGAATTGGAAAATGAAATAAGTGCTTGTGAAATATATGATATTGATATTATTTATTTAAATGAATCCTTAAGCTCTCATATATGGCAGTATATATATTTGTTAAATTTTGTTAGTTCTGAAATAAAAGAAGAGTGTTTAAGCAAAATAATTAATATTTTAAATAGGTTTAAAGAAATTTTAACACAGAAGAAAACAGAAATGTTAAATTTATTTCCAGATATAGATGTAAATCTAAATGACCAATTTAATTTTGAAATAGAATTTAGAATAATATTTATTAATGAGATATTATCTTTTTATCAAAAGTTCTTAAACTTAGATGAGGATAATCATTTTATTAATTCTCTTAAAAACCAAGACATTGATGAAAAAAGTTTTGAGAAAAATATGAAAATCAAAGTAATAAAAAGCTTTATTGAAGATATTTTATTGTTAGAATATATGATTCCAAACAAATTAATGGAAAGAATAAGAGAAATAATTAATTCTGATATAACAACTTTAAGCGATGATGAACTTCAAAAAATAATAGAAGAATTAGCAAAAATTAAAGTATACTTAACTTTTGAAGAAATAAAATTAAAAAAACAAGGATTAATTAGAGTTCGAACAATTAATAATTAGCATAGTTGATGTAATTAAAATAAATATGATAAAATTAATAATATAAAAGGATGGATGTCTTAATGAATTATGAAGAAGCAATAAAGGCTTTTGAAAAATACTTAAATAATTATGATAAGACTAATGGAAGTATTAATTTAAAAATAATACATACTTTTGAAGTGGTTAGAAATAGTGAATTTTTAGCAAAAAAATTAAAATTAGATGAAAAAGATATAACTTTATCAAAAATCATAGCATTACTTCATGATATAGGTAGATTTGAACAGATTAAAGCATTTGGATGTTTTAATGAAAAGAAACTTGACCATGCGGAATTTGGAGTAAAAATATTATTTGGAAACAAATTAATAAGAAACTTTGTTAAAACAGATAAATATGATGAAATTATATATAAAGCAATCGCTAATCATAACAAATTAAAAATTGAAGATAATTTAACTGAAAAAGAATTATTACACTCTAAAATAATCCGTGATGCTGATAAATTAGATATATTTAGAGTTTTATTAAATGAAAAATTAGAAAATATATATCCTAAAATATATGATGAACAAACAATAAACTATGAAAGTATTAGTCCTAAGATATATAAAGATTTTTTAAATCATAAAAGTATAAATATAAAGAATCGAAAAAGAGTGCTTGATTATTGGTTATGTTCAATTGCTTTTATATATGATTTAAATTATAATGAATCGTTAATATACATTAAAGAAAAAGATTATATAAATAAAATGTCTAATAAAATTGAATACAAAAATAAAATAACGAAAAAACAAATGGAAACGCTAAGATTAACAGCTATTAAATATATAGATGATAAAATTAATTTAAATGAGAAAGGACAAAAATGAAATTTGAAAAAATTTGTAATGATAATTTAGAACAAGCATGTAAAATACAAAATGAAATTTTCCCTGATGAAGATGGACGTCAAAATTTTATTGAACAAATAAATAAAGATCCATATCGAAAAAAATGGATTATTATATAGTTTATCAAGGTGATATTCCGATTGGAGTAACTGGAATATATTCTTACCATGAATATCCTGATGATGCATGGTTAGGTTGGTTTGGAATATTAGATAAATATCGAAATAAAGGTTATGGTGGACAAGCTCTCGATAAAACAATAAAACTTGCAAAAGAAAAAGGATATAAAAATTTTAGATTATATACTGATGAGTTTGCAAAATCTGCTCATAAACTTTATGAATCTAGAAATATGTTAAAGGAAATATATGATAATTTAGATGACAAGGATAATTTTATAGATGCAAAAATATATATTTATTCGCTTAGTTTAGATGGAAAAACGATAGAAAAATGGAATAATAAATTACTTGGATTAAAAGAACAATCAAATAAAGAACATTAAATAAGGAGTAAAGATGATAAATAACATAAGTATAAATTGCCATAGTAGTATAAAAATTAATGGAGAAAAAGTAATATATGTAGATCCATATAAAATAAAAGGAATTAATAATGACGCTGATTTAATTTTTATTACACATGAACATTATGATCATTATTCAATCGAAGATATAAATAAAATTAAAAAAAGTAATACAAGATTTATAGTTCCTAAAAGTATGAAAAATAGGTTAATAATTGATAGAATAAGTGAAAATGATATTATAAGTGTTGATGTAAAAAACAAATATAATGTAGATGATATAGAATTTGAAACAATACCAGCTTATAACATAAATAAAAGTTTTCATCCTAAAAATAATAATTGGGTTGGATATATAATTAATATAAATAATATAAAATATTACATTGCTGGTGATACTGATATAACAGATGAAGCAATAAATGTAAAATGTGATATTGCATTTATTCCAATTGGTGGAACATATACAATGGATTATAAAGAAGCAGCAACACTTACAAATAAAATGAAACCTAAATATACAATACCAATTCATTATGGTTTAATTGTTGGAAAGTATGAAGATGCAATAAAATATTCTAATTTACTAGATAAAGAAATAGAATGTAAAATAATAATAAAATAATTTACATAAAAATTAATCAATGATAAAATCATTATAGTTAAGGAGAATAAATATGCAAGAAATAATACTATCGATAATGGAAAGTTACGGCTATTTTGGAGTATTTGCAATGATTGCAATTGAAAATATATTTCCTCCGATACCATCAGAAGTAATCCTTCTATTTGGGGGATTTATGACTACATATACAACTTTAAATATTGTCATAATGATTATTAGTGCAACACTAGGATCCCTAATTGGAGCAATAGTCTTATATTATATAGGTAAAATATTTAATAAAGAAAGACTTAAAAAAATTGTTTCTGGAAAAATAGGTAAGGTTTTAAGATTAAAGGAAAAAGATATAGAAAAAGCAGATGAATGGTTTGATAATAAGGGAAATAAAACAGTATTTTTTTGTAGATTTGTGCCAATTGTGCGAAGTTTAATTTCCATACCAGCAGGTATGAGTGAAATGCCAATGTTTAAATTTTTAATTTATACAACATTAGGTTCAGCAATATGGAATACAGTATTAATTAGTATAGGTAATAAAGTTGGTAAAAACTGGGAATCAATATTAGGAATATTTGATAAATATTCACATTTAGTTGCAATATTATTAATATTATTATTTATTGGATTTATAATTTGGTTTTATGGATTTAGAAAGAAGAACAAAAGAGCAGAATAATGCTTTTTTTTATTTTATATGTTATAATTAAAAACAGTTAGAAAGGAGCAAAAATGGATAAATTTATACCAGATATATATCAAAAAAGTATATATACAATAGATTATAAAAAACTAAAAAAGAATGGAATAAAATGTTTGTTATTTGATTTAGATAACACGATCGCTCCATATAAGACATTAGAACCAGATACCAAGGTAAAAGAGTTATTTGCAAATTTAAGCAATGATTTTAAAATTATAATAATATCTAATAGTAATAAAAATAGGTTAAGACCATTTAAAGAAAAGCTAAATGTTGATACAGCATACAGTAGTAAGAAACCATTTAAATTTAAATATAAAAAAATACTCGAAATATATAAATTTAAAATAGATGAAATTGCTTGCATTGGGGATCAACTATTAACAGACATTTTAGGAGCTAATAGAATGGGCTTTACAAGCATATTGGTAAATAGAGTAGCAAAATATGAAACTATATTTACTAGATTTAACCGTTTTTTTGAAAAATTTATTTTAAAAAAATTAGAAAAAGAACGAATTTTAGTAAGTGGTGAATACTATGATTAAAAAATGTATTGGTTGTGGAATACCTTTACAAACAGAAAATGAAAATGATTTAGGATATACACCAAAATTAGAAAATGATTTATGTGCAAGATGTTTTAAATTAAAACACTATGGCAATAAAATCGATGAAGGCAAAAATCAAAATAATACTATTTTATTAGAAAAAATAAATAAAAATAAGTGTCATGTTTTATTTATTACAGATTTTTTAAATATTAATAATGAGGTTATTGATACATATAAAAAAATAAAAAATTCTAAAAATTTAGTAATAAATAAAAGCGATATAATACCCAAAAACATAATAGTTAGTAAATTATTATGCAATATAAAAAAAATATATAAAATTGATGAAGATATAATTCTAAGCAGTAGTAAAAATAACAAATTAGATGATTTATATAAAATTATAAATAAACATAATAAGATTTTATTTTGTGGTTATACAAATATGGGGAAAAGTAGTTTGATTAATAAAATAACCAAAACCAATTTAACTGTAAGTAATAAAAGAAATACTACCCAAGAATTTATAAAAATGAGTTATGAAGATAAAACCATTATAGATGCTCCAGGTTTTATAAATAATTATATTATAGAAAAAGATATTAAAAATATAATTAGACCAATAACTTATCAAATGAAAAATAAATATTATTTAAATATAGAAGAAATTAAATTGGCTTTTAATAAAGATGTAAATTTAACAATATATATAGATAATAACATAAGAGTAGAAAAAAGAAAAATTAAAGAAACATTAAATTATGAAGAAAAAATAAACTCAAATTGTGATATTTTAATAAAAGGAATAGGTTTTATTAAAGTAAAAGGAGATACAAATTTTTTTATTAATATTTCAAAAGACAGATATGAAATTAGGCCTTCAATTGTAGGGGGTAACTATGAGTAAAATTAAAATAATGAGTGAAAATCTAGCCAATAAAATAGCGGCCGGAGAAGTAGTAGAAAAATGTGCATCAGTAGTAAAAGAATTAGTAGAAAATGCAATTGATGCTAAAGCTAATAATATAAAAGTAAATTTAGAAGATGGCGGATTAAGAAAAATTGAAATAATTGATAATGGAATAGGGATGGATAAAGAAGATGCTGTTTTGGCATTTGCAAGGCATGCGACAAGTAAAATTTATAAAGACGATGATTTATTTTTTATTGAAACATTGGGCTTTAGAGGAGAAGCCTTAGCAAGCATTGCAAGTGTAAGTGAAGTAAATTTAGAAACGTGTTCAAAAGATATTGGAACTCACGTTCATATAAAAGGTGGTAAAATGGATTTAGTTGAACCATCAAATGCTAGAATAGGAACAAGTATTTGTGTTACAAATTTATTTTATAACACACCAGCAAGATTAAAATATTTAAAAAGTGAAGCAACAGAGTTAAATAATTGTATCCAGTTTATTGAAAAATTAGCATTATCAAAGCCAGATATAGCGTTTACGTTAACAAACAATGATAAAGTAATTGTAAAAACAAGTGGAAAAAACAATTTATTAAAAACAATTCATGAAATATATGGTTTAACAGTATCAAGTAATATGTTAAGCATTAATAAAACTAGTGATGATTTTGAAATAAGCGGTTATGTTGGATTACCAGGATTGCTTAAAAAAAATAGAAATCACTTTAATACAATAGTAAATGGTAGAGTTGTTAGAAATAATGATATTAATAGAGCAATAAATGATGCATATTATACATATAAACATGAGGGCTTTTTTCCAATAGTAGTAATTAATATAGAAACTGATCCTACATTAGTAGATGTAAATATTCATCCAACAAAGCAAGATATAAAATTAAGTAAAATAGATGAATTATGTAAAATGTTATATGAAACAATAAAAGATACATTATATAAAAATTTATTAATTCCAGATGCAATTATAGATGAAGACGATAGCAATGAGAGTGATTCAGGATTAGTAACTAATACGAATTTAAATTATATTAAAGCAGATACAAATAATAATGAAGAAGAAACTATAGTTCAAACAGCAATGGATTTTAGCTCAAATGATAAAGAAGAAAATATAATAAAAAATGAAGAATTTAAAGGCTTAAAATTATATCCTATTGGACAAGTCCATGGAACATATATAATTGCTGAAAATGAAGATGGGATGTTTATATTAGATCAACATGCTGCCCATGAAAGAATTAATTATGAAATGATTAAGAAAAGATTTCAGGATGATAAACCAACTTATACAGATATGTTAATACCATTTTCGATTGAACTTACTGCGAGTGATTTTGCGACATTTATGGAAAATAAACAAGTTTTAGAAGATTTGGGATTTAAAATAGAAGAATTTGGAATTAATACAATAGTAATTAAAAGTCATCCGACATGGTTGACAAAAAACTTTGAAAATGATAATTTAAAAACAATAGTAGATTTAGTTATTTTAAATCATAAAAAATTTAATAAAGATAGATTTTTAGACAGTCTTGCTAAAATGGTTTCATGCAAAATGAGTGTTAAAGCAAATGAACATTTAAGTAAAGAGCAAATGGAACAACTATTAAATGATTTAGTAAAATGTGATAATCCATACAATTGTTGTCATGGAAGACCTTCAATAATGAAATTTACTAACTATGAATTAGAAAAAATGTTTAAAAGGGTGATTTAAGGTGTTACCAGAAAAAAGAAAAGAATTAATAATTTTAGGAGCATCAATAATTGGTGTTATAATAGTAATATTATTAATGTATAATCTTGCTAAATTTATGCACAACCGTAGTGAAAAATTAGAAGCTCCCGATGATGCATATGATACATATTATAATTATTATGGGGTAATTACTGACAAAGATGATAACTACCAATTAGTAGGAATTAATAGTGAGTATATAGAAAAAGAAATAGGATTAAGATCATTTTATCCAATAAATAAAATGTATTATTATAATAATCATTTGCGTTTTTATTCAGATGCCATAAATGAACTTAGGTATGATAATGAAGAGGCAAAATATTATTTATATGAATTAAATAATTTTTATAATAAAGATACAAGTGTTTATTTAACTAATGTATTTTTGATAAAATTAAATAAAAACACATTAAGTTATGAAAAATATGACGATGATGAAAACAAAATTATAAGTGAAAATGTAGAAAAAGACAATATATTAATATATGACAATAAAATATATTATATTACAAATGAAGGCGTAGAAGTATTTGATTTTGAATTGGAAAATAAAAATACATTGGTTGTTAAAAAAAGTAATACAAATATCAATTTATTACAAATGAATTTGAAATATTTAGTATATGATGTGGATGGAACGTATTTTGTATATAATATAGAAACGGAAAAAACAATTAACATAAGCTATTATATAGAAAAAGATATTCGAAATGAATACAAATTTATAGCATTAACTAATGATAGTTTTATATTTCAAACTACAAATAATTCTAATGATATAGTATTAAAAAAATTAAGGCTTTCAGATAATGTATTATTGAACAATTCATTTATCTTAGGCAATGAATCTATAGATAAATCAATTTATTTAAAAAATGGAATACTTTATGCAGAATTAATTGATGAAGAAGAAAATAAACGTAATGTAATTATGGATATAGAAGGGGAAGAAATATTAAAAGAATTAAAAAATACATACATAACACTATGCAGTGTGGATTGAGGTTAAAAATGGAAAAAATTAATTTAAATTTATTGCCAATAGAAATTGATGATTATATAGAATTTGATGAAAATTATTATAAAAATACTGATATAAAACACATGGATAAATTTCATATAAAGGGCAAAATATTTTATAATTTAAGTGAAGAAATAGAAATAGATTTAAATGTTGAAGGTAATATTTATCTAGATGATGCAATTACTTTAGAAGAAATAAAATATCCAATAAATATAAAATTAAATGAAATTTTAAATGATTCTGAAGAAAATTCAAGTGAATTTTATGAAAAAAACAAAAATATACTTGATATAAATGAATTTTTATGGGAAAATATTGTATTGGAAGTTCCTATTAGTTTAACCAAAAAATCTGGAACTAATTTAAAAGGCAATGGCTGGGAATTAAATAAAAAGTCCAATGAGGAAGAAATCGATCCTCGCTTAGCAAAATTGAATGAAATATTTAAAGGTGGTGAATAAAAATGGCAGTTCCTTTTAGAAGAACAAGTAAAACTAAAAAAAGAATGCGTAGAACTCATTTAAAGAAAACAGTAGGTGCTCTAACAACATGTCCTAAATGTGGAGCAACATTAAGACCACATAGAGCATGCACTAAATGTGGTTATTACAAAGATACAGAAGTAATTAAAGTTGCTGATAATAATGAACAATAAAAACCGATTAATTTCGGTGTTTTTTTTATTGCTTAAAAATATATTTTGTGATAAAATCTAAAATAGAGAGGTTGAATAAATATGTATGAAGAAAGAAATGAAGATGTATTAGTTAATTTATTTGTTGACAATGGTTTTATTATACCTAATGATCCTCAAAAAATGTTGCTTTTTTCTAAAGAATCATCAATTTTTGGTAGAGATGCACTAATAAATAAGCTAATAGAATTAAAAAAGAAAGCCAAAGCCAAAGAAAATATAACTGGTTTTATTCCAGTTTTAATGGATCCGTTAGCTGAAATAGAAAAAATTGTTAATGAAGATGAGTTTTCTAAATTATCAGATGTTGCAGCTATTGATAAAGTAAATGAATTGATTAAATCAGCAAAAAATATAGGCAATTTTAGAGCTTATGATGAAGCACAAAAAATAATGCTTGATCAAAGATCTTTTATGTATGAATCTATAAAAGCATTATACGATCTACAAAATAACAAAACAGATAGTCAAGCGAAAAAAACAAAAATGACTTTAGAGATATGTGATCGAAAAGAAAAAACAGAAAAAGAATTTTTAAAAGCTGCAGCAGCATTTAGAGAAGAAGAACAAAAACTAAATGGTTATAGTTTAGTAGAATTAAAAAATCAAGCTTTAACAACCATTAATAATTTAGAAGATGCTATAAAAAAATTGGCTTTAACAACATCTAATAAAGAAAAAATACAAGGAATAATTACCAAAACTAGAGATGAAATTGTATATTACGGATTAGAAGCAGTTAGAGCTCAAGCTGAATTAGATGACTTATGTAAACGTGTTGGTGTAGTTTATGATTTTAAGGAACAAAAAGAATTAACAGAATCTGACGCTAAGAAAGAAAAAGCACCGGAAAGAGTTCCAAACTTTTTTGACACTCCATCACCAACTGTAGAAACTGAACAAAAACTAACATCAGAAGCACCAGTAAAAAGCCCAATAAGTGAAAATATAGAATTGTCGAACGATTTTTCAAAAAGATTCTTAGATGCAGCACAAAGATTAAATGAACCTGAAACTCATTCTTTAGATCTAGCAGAAGAACCAACAAAGGTTTTAGATCCAGACGAAGTAAGAAAACATTTAAGTGATTCAATGAGAATTGAAAAAAGAATTGCTAAGTTTATGGGATTATTAAAAGCTAGAAATCCATTTACAGATTTTGAAGTTATTGATTCTTCAATGAATGATACCTATGATGCACATATAATAAGTTCAGATCCGATAGAAAATTTATTTTTACCAAATAATTATGAATTAGTAAATGGATATATTACAAATACTCATAGCGAAGAAGCACCTGTAAAATATTTGATTACAGAAAGAAAAAAAGAAGAAAATTTAACAGAAAGTGATAGCGACGTATTAGAAGAAACATCAGAAGCTCCTGAAATAAGTGAACCAGATTTATCTTTAGCTCAACCTAGTGAATCTAAAGCTCAAAAAGAAAAAGTTACTAGAACAAGAGGGGCTATAATGGGAAAATTCCCAAAAGCATTACTTACTCATTTAGGAATTTATAAATTATTATCAAAAATAAATAATAGAGGTAAAAACGTTGAAATTTCTGAACTAGAAGAAGCATCAGAAAAAATATCAGACAAAGTTGATGGAAGTAGTAGAGATGTTTCAAAAAATGCTACACCTCAAGAAAAATCTAGATCTGGTGTTAAAAGAGGAATAAAATTATTGGGTGGATATAAAGGAAAAAGAACTGCACGCTCAATGGCTCAAAAAGAAAAGCCTAAACAAGAAAAAATAGATAATCCAATGGAAGGATTAGAAGATTTATATGCCCAAATAGATAGCTTAACTGGAAATAAGGGGAGGTAAAAAATGAAGGTTGATACTGTGATTACTTTAGAAAACAATGAAAATTGTTTATTACTTGAAAAAGCTGTTTATGAAAATAACAACTATTTCTTATCGGTAATTTTAAATGAACTTGAAGAACCAAGCGAAGATTATATAATATTAAAAGAAATTGCAAATGAAGGAGAAAAATTTGTAGAAAGAGTAACAAATGATGATTTAATTTCTGAACTTTTAAAATTATTTTCTCAAAATTTTAATAAATTGGTTGATGAATTACCAAACTTAAATGAAGAAGGTGCAATATAGCATCTTCTTTTAATATTTAATAGAAATTTTATAATTTATATAATATAATAAAATTGGAGTTGATATTATGGATTGGATTTTTTGGTTAGTGTTAGTTATAGTATTATCAATAATTGAAATAGCAACTGTGAACCTTTTGACGATATGGTTTGTAATTAGTGGAATTGTAGCTTTAATTTTATCTTTTTTTATAAAAGATGTTGCAATAGTATCTACTATATTCGCTTTATTAGGAATAATATTATTATTCACAACTAGACCAATATTTAGTAAATTACTAAAACCTAAGAATGAGAAAACAAATTTTGATCGTATTATTGGAAAAGTAGGAATAGTAACTGAAGAAATAAAGCGTAATCAAATAGGAGAAGTAAAAATTGATGGAAAAAAATGGAGTGCAATAAGTAATAAAAAAATTGAAGTAGGTAAAGAAGTCATAATTGAAGCAATTGAAGGCGTAAAATTAGTAGTAAAGGAGAGTGATTAATATGCCAGAAATTTTATTTGCATTATTAATACTATTATTAATAATAGTTATTCCAAATATAAAAATTGTTCCACAAGCAAAAAGCTATGTTATTGAAAGATTAGGCTCTTATTATACAACTTGGCAAAATGGATTACATTTTAAAATACCATTTATAGACTCAATTTCAAATAAAGTATCATTAAAAGAAACTGTAAAAGATTTTGCACCTCAACCAGTAATTACAAAAGATAACGTAACAATGCAAATTGATACAGTAGTATATTTTCAAATAACAGATGCTAAATTATATACTTATGGAGTAGATTATCCAATAAGTGCAATAGAAAATTTAACAGCAACAACTCTAAGAAACATAATAGGAGAATTAGAACTTGACCAAACACTTACAAGTAGGGATATAATTAACTCAAAAATGCGTGCAATATTAGACGAAGCAACAGACCCTTGGGGAATAAAAGTAAATCGTGTTGAAGTAAAAAATATTTTACCTCCAAGAGATATTCAAGATGCAATGGAAAAGCAAATGCGTGCAGAAAGAGAAAGAAGAGAAAAAATACTACAGGCTGAAGGTGAAAAAAAATCAAGTATTCTTATTGCAGAAGGAGAAAAAGAAAGCACAATATTGCGTGCAGAAGCTCAAAAAATGAGTCAAATCAAAATAGCTGAAGGACAAGCAGAAGCACTATTAAAAATAAAAGAAGCAGAAGCAGAAGGATTGAGATTATTGAAAGAAGCAAAAGCTGATGAATCAGTTTTAAGACTTAAAAGCTATGAAACATTAGCAAAAGTAGCAGATGGTAAATCTACAAAAATTATAGTTCCTGCTGAATTACAAGGTGTAGCAACGTTTGGAACCATGATTAAAGAGACTATAGAAGAAAAAGATAAAAAAGATAAAAATTAGTTATGAAAAAAAGACATATTATTGAATTAATATGTTTTTTAATGCCCAGGTGTTGCATTTCAAATTTAAATTAACATTTATTGATGAAGTAAAGTAAATGTTGGAAAAATTTTAGAGAAAATACAAGTTATACAATTAATTTGTATTTTTTTTATAA